>JAPLSS010000491.1 GCA_026398515.1 Candidatus Sumerlaeota bacterium
ACAGCCGGCGCTACTCCACAGCCGGCGCTATTTCCGCACCAGGAACGACATATCCCCCATGGTCTTCTTGGCGGCCATGAAGCGCAGTTTGTCGAAGGCGCCGCCGCCGTTCTGGATGACCCAATCCTCCAGCTCGATCCGCATGCGGTCGGTTCGCTTCTTCTCCCGCGCGGAAATGTCGTGAAGCTGGTCGGGGTCGGTCCGCAGATCGAAGAGTTCGAAGGGCTTGATATGCGTGCGGCCCAGCGAAAACATGGTGTGGACCAAGGCGAATTCGTCGCGCACGAGCATGCGCTGCACCGCGCCGAAGGCGGTCTCGACGACGGCATAATCGCGCAGGGATTCGCGGCTTTCCTTGAGCAGACCGGCCATCGATTTGCCGCATAACTTGTCTCCCGCCTCCATTCCCGCCAGTTCGCACAGGGTCGGCAGGACGTCGACGTGCTGCGTGTACGAGCCCACGCGCCCGGCGCGCATGCCCGGCCCGCGCATGATATAGGGAACTTGGGCGATGTTGCGGTAGCCGCTGTAGTGGTCCCAGAATCCATATTCGCCGAACGCCTCGCCGTGGTCGCTGGTGATCGCGACGACCAACTCGTCGGGGTCCACTCCGAGCGGCTTCATCCCCTCGAACAGGGCCGCGATCTGGTCGTCGGCGTACCGGATGTTCGCATCGTAGAGCGCCAGGTTCTCCGCCGGGTCCTGCGGATCGCCGAGGTGGTCGTGCTTTTCGCGGTACGCGCGATCGAGTTCGGGGTCATTTTCGAAGTACTTCATCTCCGGGGCGCGGTCGCGATATTCCTCCGGCGAGAAGAGAGGACGATAGGCTTCCTTCGAGCGCCGCCGATAGGGAACGTGGGGGTCCCAGTAGTGGACGAAGAGGAAGAAATCGCCGCGGCCGAAATCGCGCAGCCAGCGCAGCGCCTCGCGGGTCACTTCCTCCGCGTCGCCGCCCTGGAACCGGTTGCCCGGCTTGTAGATGTCCATGAACCCGGCGTGCAGCCACGGATAGACCCAACAGAGGTTGGAGATCGCGCCGGTGCGATAGCCCTGTAGGTAGAATCGCTGAGCTAACGACGGCATGGGGCAGGCGAACTCTTTCCCATAGTGTCCGAACGTGTAGATTCCGTTCTTGATGGCCCGCCGCCCGTGGAAGAGCGACGTGTAGGAAGGCGGGGTGGGGACCTCGGCGGCGTAGTGTCGCTCGAACACCACGCTGCTTTCCGCCAGGGAATCAAGGAACGGGGTGGTGCGGGTTTTCGTCCCGTTGTAGCCATAGCAGCCGACGTGGTCGGACCGCAGGGTGTCGATGGAAATCAGCAAGACCTTCACGCATGGGCCTCCGTGTACAGAATGATGCGCCGGATCATCCCTGCTTTCCGTGCAAATGATCAAGGAACGATTTCAACGCAGTGCTGGCGCGATCCGCGATCAAGGTTGACACACCCGCTCACCTCGTGAACAAGAACGACGGCGGCCCATGCCCCGTCGCGCCGGGAAGTTTCGAGATCGCCGCCAATCGTCCTGGCCCCAAAAGGAACGTTCCTGAAACACGGCCTCGACCCGCGGGAGGACGCGCTCAAGGCCGGCAATATCGACTCGGCCGTGGAGAGAAACGACGGCGTGCTGGACGATGGGGCGGAGCGGCGGACGATCCCGACGCTGCCAGGGCGCTGGCGCGACTGTTATGCAAACATCTCGGCCGCATTGAACCACGGCGCCGCGCCAATGGTCCGCTTCGACGAACTGCGCCGCCAGATCGCCGTCCTGGAAGCCGGCCAACAGTCCGCCGACACCGGCGAAGTCGTCCGCCCGGCGATCCCGGCGCTTCTCCGTTGAATAAGCATTCGCCGGGTGCATAATGGTTTCCGTGTTGCAGCATAGATGGGCGACGGTCAAGGAGAACGCAGTGCCATGCAAAAGATGATCGACGGACTCCTAAGCAAACTTGCGGAGCTGATCGCCCAGGATCGTTTTGAGGAAATGGAGTCTGACACCCTGGAGATCAAGCCCGTCCCCGCCGAAGGGGCCCAATGGCGGGAACTGCACAAGAGTGTCAACGCGTTCCTAAACACGCGGGGCGGCATCGTGATCCTTGGCGTGAAGGAAGAAGGGCGAGGCACAGAACGGCGGTATGTCTTCACGGGCTACCAGGAACAGGCGGAGCCCAAGCTGAAGGAATTGCTGCAACTGTTCACCGATCGCAAGGGTCAGGCGCTTGACCTGACCGATTGTTTTCCCCCGATGGAATTGAAGCCGTTTCCTGGCGGACGCGTGGCGATCGTCTACGTGGACGAACTCGCGGCTGACCGGAGATTCTGCTTCTACCGGAACGAAGCGTATCGGCGGGTTCTGACGGGCGACCACAAGATCAGCGACTCGAAGATCGAGGCGCAGGAGGAGTTCAAGGAAGAGGCGTTTCACGCGCGGGAATTGCAGCCCGTGCTCGCAGCGACGGTGGAGGATCTCGATCTCGACCGGCTGAACGAGTACATCCAGCAACTGAATCGCACCGTCCGGGTCGAGACCATCAAGCCGGATCTGACCGCCGCCATGCCTTTTCTGGAACGGAAGGCATTCGTCAAGGCGGGCGCCGTCACCACGCTGGGCATGCTGGTCTGCGGCAAACATCCCGGCGACTTCCTGGGCTTCCGTTGCCAGGCGCACGGTTACGTGGACGCGCCCCAGACCGTCGCCCAGGACAAGCAGGACTTGTGCGACAACATCCTGCCCCTGATGGAGGGAAGCCTCGCCTACATTCTGCGCAACATCCAGGTGGGGGTCAGCGTCGCCGCCGGAGGCAGCAACCAGCCGCAGTATCCCGAAGAGCTGTTGCGGGAGACTGTCAACAACGCCCTGGCGCACCGCGATTATTCCATCGACAAACAAGTCATTGTCACGATCAAGCCCGGGGAGCACATCTCGATTCAGAATCCGGGCGCTTTCCGGACGCGTTTGCTCATCGAGACTGCCCACGAACCCGTCTTGCGCCGCATTATCCCCGAAGCCAAGCCGCGCAATCCCAAATTGGCGGACGTCCTGCGGGTGTACCGCAAATGGGAGGGGCGGGGCATCGGCATGGCGACACTCGTCAACCTGTGTCTGCAAAACCGGATCGATCTCCCCTATTACCGCCTTCACCAGGACGAGGTGCGGTTGTTCCTTTGCGCCGGCCGGCTGCTTGACGAGAGAATGGAGCGACTATTCACGTCGTTTGACGCGTACCTGGAACAGAAACTCAATGGCCTTGAGCCCACGGAAACCCAGAAGTTGGTGCTCGCCTACCTGATCAAATCGGAAGAGGCGAACAGAGTCCACCGCCACACGATTCTCCTGACGCCCGACAACAATCACTACGACGAACTGGTGGGGCTGGAGCGTTGCGGCTTGATCCACAAACACCCTGACAGCACGCAGTTCTATCCGATCTATGCGGTGGACCGGACGCTGATGACACCGGATTATCTAGACGAACTTCGTGACGTCTTTGGGGCGACGTTTGATGCCTGGGATCCTCTTGCCAAAGAGGTCCTGGGGGTTGTCTATCGGTTCAACCTCTATTCAAAAATCCGGAGGGTCAGCGCAAAACAGGTGAGTTTTTTCCTGTGGGCGCAGGAGAGGGGGGCCGCCGAAGACATCCGCGCCTTCGACGCCTTCTACCGCAAGGTGCGCTACACCTTCAACAAACTGGAGAAGGAAGGCTTGGTCGGCAAAATCCACGCCCGAGGGGGCTACCTCCTGAACGAGACTTATCGCCAGACGCATTTGGCATGAGATAGGGAACAACGCTTCGCGTGGCGTGGACAGTCTTGTCCGAGCAGGATTCGAGATGCCTGGCAGATGCGCGAACAAGGCTGCCCACGCCACGCGAAGCCCTGTCGCGAAGGCGGGTGAGAAGCTCGGACTTCGCCCCGTCACTCGTTTCCCGTCAACCAAACCACAAACGGCTCGGTGATGCGGCGATTGAGCAAGACATTGAGATTCGCGCCGGCGCGGGACATCTCCGCCGCAACCGTTTCGGGCGGGACGAGGCTGGAGTACTGGGTGGCCTCGGCCTTCCATTCCCTCGCTGCCGAGTTCCCAGGCAGCGCCAGCGTCAGAACGCCGAGATCCGTGAACCCCGACGGATCGGGAAGCGCGGCGACCAGAATGCGCGCCACGCCTTTGTCCGCGGCGTCGGACACGACGTAATAGCGCATCGCCTTCTCGCGCTTCTCCTGGAAGAACAGCCGCCGGCCCTTGAAGAACTCCCCCAGCGCCGCCGTCACGTCCTTCCCCGAACCGCCGGCCCGCTCGGCCTCGCCCCACCAGACCACGCGCGTCTGATCGGCGGTCAGGCCGTTCTTCGCCACCCACGCCATGAACCGCAGCCCGCGGTCGATGAGGGTCACCGGCCCCTTCCCGCCGCCCCCGTGATCTTCGCTGACCCAAATGCCTTTCGTCTTGCCCGTCTTCACGTACTCGTCGAGATATTCCTGCATGGTCCGCATGTTCTCGTCCGAGCCGGTCATGTAGTGGACGTTGAGCAGGTCGAAATGCTTCCACGTCGGATCGCCCTTCAACGTGGGCGCCTGTTTTCCGTCGAAGGTCGAGTCCATCAGTTTCTTTAGGAACTTCTTGTTGTAATCGTTATACGGGTTCATCGAGCCGACGAGGATCTCGATCGCCCGCGGATCGCCATAGACATCCTGGGCGGCGCGTTCGACCGCCTCGACCGCCGGCGCGAGATACTGGTTCACGTAGAAGTCGCATTTCCAATCGATGTCATAGCCGAAGACCTTTCCGTCGGCGCCGACGCGCGGCGCTTTCCCCCCGGCTTTCAGGCCCATGGGGTCGAAGTGGCCGCTCACGATCTCGTTGCCCATCTCCCAATAGAGAACGTGGCGCGACTCGGGGAACTTCTCGTGGATCGATCGGATCGTCCAATAGGCCAGGTCCTTGTCGAAGGGTTCCATCGACGGCTTGACGATGTTCGTCATGATATTGATGTCGGTGATGTGATGCGCGAGGAGTTCCGGCACGAAGTCCTCGGCGGTCCGGGCGCCTTCCTTCCTCGCGCCTTGCGAGTGGAAATCGCGCACGCCGACCCTGATGTCCTTCCCCGTGAACGGCCCTTTGCGGACGGGATCGTCTTGATTGCGCTCCGATTCGTCGGGGGCGATTCCCGCATGCGGCCCGCCGTAGCTGCGCACGGTGTTCCACGCGATGCCCGCCATTTCCGGCGAGCTGGCGTAGTGCGTCCCGAAATAGTCCGGCCATTGCGAAGGAATCGCCGTCATCGTGGAGGCGTTGAGGTCCAACGCGACATTGGAATACTCCCGCGCCGCGCGCGCGGCCTGCGCGGATTGCGGCGCCGCCGAAACCGAAACCGCCCCAACGGACATGGTTCCTTCGCGGACGAGCGCGATGATCCCCGCAGCATCGCCGACACAGGCCGCCGGCGCTTCGGCAAAGGGTTTCCCCCGCCAGAAGACCTGAATCGCCTTGCCGCTGAATGCCATCTCCACGTCGAAATGGCAGGGGTCTTCATCCGGCCCCTGGATGGCCTGGGTGGTGTCGCCGATCTGAATCCGTTCCTTCATCGGCTCGATCAGCACGGTCAGCGCCTCGCCCTTGGGCGTCGCCATCCCGTCGAATCGAATCCCGCCGGCGGTGTTGGCCGCGGGCGAGCCGACGAAGCGCATGTCGAACCGCAGCCGGGCGCCGGCGAGGGCCTGCTTGCGCCCCAGGGAGCATTGCAGTTCCCGATCGGGGGCATCCGAGAGAAGGACGAGGTTCCCGGCCTTGTCCCAGCTCATCTTTTGCAGTCGGTTTGCGGCCACCGGCTTCCACAGCCCGCGGTCTTCAAGGAGATTCAGCGGCTTCTCCTCCGCCGCCATCGCGGCGCCGCCGATGCTCAGGGCGAGGCAGAGGAACGTGCAACGCGCCACGCTATGGGTCGACACCGATTTGTTCATCCATGGCTCTCCTTCTTCTTCTCTCTCTTGTATGGCAAAGCATGCGCTGTTTCCAGCTTCGAAGATGAGTTCGCGGCAACGTCGTTGAGTGACGTAGGTTTTCCAGCCCGCGCATGGCGCCCACTCCCGGTTTCGTCACATCACAGGCTAGAAAGCCTGCGCCACTCAATGCGCCTGCGTTTTGACCTTCCCTGAACGGACCGAACAGCTGAGAATCCGCGTCAAGAGAGATACGCGCCTCGACGTTTCGTCCATTCCATCGCGGCAGAAAGGTCCGTGACATGGGGAAGAACGCTGCTGAAGTTCCCGCCCAAACCCTGCTTCTTGAATTGCAGTCGGGGCAACCTGGCGAGGGGCGGGTGGAGATTCTGGGAATCCCCGAGGGCGCCAAGCCGCTCTCGCGCCGGCTGTTTGGGAAGTTCACCGAGCATTTGGGGACGAATGTGTATGGCGGGGCGTGGGCGCAGATGCTGTTCAATCCGGTCTTCGCGCCGCTGGAGCTGTTCGGCGATCCGCACGGGGCGCGGGATGTGCATCGGCGGACGGTGGAAATCCCGGCTTCGCTTGGGTTCGACACGTCGAAGGGGTCGTTCATCCAGGAGGGGGTGGCCTATGGGTGGCTGTCCTTCGGCGAAGGCGTGGCTTGCGAAACGGTCCAGGGGCCGCAAGCGGAGATTCGTCCGGCGCAGACCCTCGTCTTGCGCGATTCGGGCGCTCCGGCCGGCCTGTCGACCCCTTGCTTTCTGCCCAAGCGGAGGATCGATGAGTTTGATCTGCGGCTGCGGCTGGCGGCGACCGAGGGCAGTCCGACCGTGCGCGTGGCGATTTACCGCAGGAAGAAGGGCGCGGCGGCGCCGGGCGAGCCGATCTCGCAGGTCGTGGAGGTCGAGGCCGGCCCGGAGTCGGCGGTCCACGCGATCCGGCTGAAGGTCGACCGGCGCCTCGCCCCGCGCAATCGCCACGTCTGGTTCGCCGTGAGCGCCACGGGGCCGTGCGCGTTCCGGATCGAGCGGGCGGAACTGACGCCCGTCGACGCGCTCGACGGCTGGGACCCGGAGGTCGTCGCGCTGTATCGGAAAGCCAAGACGACGCTCGTGCGCTTCCCCGGCGGCAACTTCGTCTCGGGCTATCGCTGGAAGGACGGCGTCGGCCCGCGCGGCGAGCGCCCCGTCCGCAAGAATCCTGCCTGGTTCGGATGCGAGTTCAACCTGGTCGGCACGGACGAGTGGCTGCGCTTCTGCGAACTCGTCGGGGCCGAGGCGCTGATCTGCGTCAACGCGGGAAACGGGACTTCCGAAGAGGCCGCCCAGTGGGTCGAATATTGCAACGGCGACGCGGAAACGCCGATGGGGCGCGAGCGCGCTCGCAATGGCCGGACCGCGCCATGGGACGTGCGCGTCTGGGAGATCGGCAACGAACTCTACGGTAAGTGGCAGATCGGCAACGCCACCGCAGAGGAATACGGCAGGCGATACGATGTGTTCCGCCGCGCCCTGTTGGCGGTCGATCCGTCGATCCGCGTCCTGGCCAACGGACACCAGGTGGAATGGGACCGGGCGGTGGCCGCCACGGCGCAAGAGCCGGTCGAGACTCTCACCATTCACCCGCTCATCGGCAACATGCAGGGCATCGACACCACGCCGGAACGCGCTTTCCAGTCCATCGCCGCCTACCCCGTCTGGTTCGAGCGCACGGAAGCCCCGGCGATCCGCGCGATCATGGCCGAGCGGACCGCCCAGCCGCCTGTGGCGAGCCCCGCCGAGCCACATCTGGCGATCACCGAATTGCAGATCATGGGCGTGCGCGAAGGCTTTCCGCGCAATCGCTCGCAGAGCGAGGTCGTGTATTACGCGGGGATGATGAACGCCGCGATCCGCTCCTGTGGGTTCATCGACATCGTCACCCACAGCGCGCTGATCAACCACGGCGCGGGCATGGGCAAGGAGCGCGGAGTCGTCTACACCGACCCGCAGTTCGACGCGTTCGCGCTATACGCCGCCTTGGCCGGCGCCCGCCCGGTTGCGATCCGTCTGACGACGGCGACGGAGCGAGCGGAGAAGACCGGTCCGCTGCCGGAAGTGGCCGATGCGCCGATGATCGACGCCGTGGCGGCGGTCCGCGGCAGGAGGCTGCATGTGTTGGTCCTCAATCGTTCGCTGTCGCAGGACGCGTGGGTGACGATTGATCTGGGCCCGTGGGCGTCAGAGGCGCGTCAGGCGAAGACAGCGCTCGTCAGTTCCTCCCACTTCACCGACCGCAACACCGCCGAAAAGCCGCGGCAGGTCCGCTTAGTGAAACAGACGATGGTGGTGGAATCAGGGATGGCGCAGGTCGATGTCCCGAAGCATTCATTGCTGGCGTTGCGGGTCTGAGCCAACAACGGTTAGCGCTTCGAACGCTACGTTCGTAGTGCGACCTTTAGGTCGTACAAAGCGCTCAGCCCCTGTACGACTCAACTTGGCGCAGGCTTTCCAGCCACGACTGCTTAATGGTTTTGAAGCGCCCGGAAGTCTGCTAGCGCAAGACTTCTGACCCCATGGGCAGTCTACCCCTTCGGGGTAAACCGCATCCCCGGCGGGAAGCTCTGCCTTGACAGGCCTTCGGGCGCCCGAAACCAT
>JAPLSS010000705.1 GCA_026398515.1 Candidatus Sumerlaeota bacterium
TTCGAGCTTGCCGCCCATGATCACATTGATCCCGCGCAGCCGAACTCCGCGGAACGGCTTTTCTGGCGGCGTATTCTGCGCGCCCGCCGCCCAAGTCGTGCACAGCGCCATAGCCCCCGCCAGCGCCAGATGCCTCGAAATCATTGGGCCTGCTCCTTTTGCTGGAATGAAACCAACCTGGGTGGACGATGGGGACGGAGTGGACAGCATGGATAAAATGGACGAAGTGGACAACATGGACTGACTGGACGCGCTGCACACCTTTGCCTAGTTAGTCCATTCCGTCCATTTCGTCCATGCTGTCCACTCCGTCTATATCGTCCACCCCGTCCACCCCGTCCGCTCTGTCCATCCCCGGTTTGTCACATCGCCTCCATCGCCCGGTCCGCTTCGTCTTCCGTGTTGTAGAAGTGCGGCGAGAACCGAACGCGGCCGACGCGCGCGGCGGCGACGACCCGGCGCTCGAATAGCCGCTTCACCACGGCCTGGGGATCGACGTCCGCCTTCGAGACGCTGACGATCCCCGACCACTCGCCCTCGCCGCGCGGGGAATGGATTGCCCAACCCGCGCGCCGCAATCGCTCGACAAGATAGTTCGTCACCGCCCGAATGCGCGCGGCGATCGCGTCCATTCCCACCTCATGAAACAACCCCATCGCCGCGTCGAAGGCGTGGGCGCCGAGCATGTTGTGCGACCCTTCCTCGAAGCGCCGGGCGTCGCCGTGGAGCGGCAGAGAGTGGTCCTCGTAGTCGCCATAGCCAGCGCGGCTGCACCAGCCCGTCATCGCGTCGTTAAGTTGGCCGACCGCGCGGTTCGAGCAATAAAGAACGCCAAAGCCCTCCGGCGCCAGAAGCCACTTGTGCCCGTCGGCGGAAAGGAAGTCGATGCCCCACTCGGCGACGTTCGCCGGCGCGGCGCCCAGGCCCTGGATGCCGTCAAAGCACGAGAGAACGCCGCGGCGCCGGCACAATGCGCCGAACGCCGCGCCATCGAGGCGGAAGCCGTTGGCGTAGCTCACCCAGGACGCCGCCGCCAGGCGCGTGCGCGAATCCATGAGCGCTTCCAGGTCTTGGAGCGAGGCGCGGCCATCCGGGCGCCACGGCGCGGCTCGCCGCTCAACGCCCAGGCGTTCGAGGTTCTTCCACGGCCAGAAGTTGGCGGGAAATTCGCCCTCGAACGTCACGACGTTGTCGCCCGCCCGCCAGTCGATGGAATTGGCCACGCAGAGCAGGCCGTGGGTCGTGTTCTTGACGAAGGCGACTTCGTTCGCCTCGCAGCCCAGGAGCCCAGCGGCGCGTTCGCGCGCGCGTTGGAGCGTGGCCTTCCAGTCCGCATAGCGGGTGGCGCCGGCCGCGGCCGCCTGATCCGCGAAGAGGCGAATCGCTTCGGCCACGCGCGCCGGCAGCGGGCAGACGCCGGCATGGTTCATGTAAACCCATTCGCGGCGGATGGGGAACTCGCGATCGAGGTTGAGGGAGAGGTCGGACATGGTGACAGCCTTTGTCGATCGAATGCGAGCCAGGGCGCTTCACGGGATTTTCGGACGACGAATGCCGAATGTCGAACAAGGAATGTCCAAGGAAGAAGGGGCGGGAGTTCGTAGTGCGACCTTTAGGTCGTACGGCGCCCGAAGTCTTGAACGACCTAAAGGTCGCACTACGAACTCCGAGCGCCGCCAACTCAACGCCGGCGCTCGCGCTCGAGTTCGCGTTCCCGCTCAGCCTTGTCGAACTCATGCAACTGTCGGATTGCGAAGACGAGGCCCACGACCCCGCCGACGAGGAAGACCAGCATAGACAGGGAGGAGTCTCCGAGCAGCCACCAAGGCGGCATCGGCCACACCCATATCCCCCAGTACGGATAGCAGACCACGAAGAATCCGACCACGCCTCCGCCGACAAAGGCCAAGGCGCAAATCACCAGACGGACGAAGAGCGTTCTCATCGAATGGCTCCGCTCGTAAGTTCGTAGTCCCGCCTTCAGGCGGCCTTCGTCGTCTTGCGCGTTGTACAGCAAGGACCGCCTGAAGGCGGGACTACAAACTCAATCATCCCCGAACTCAATCGCCCTTGTGCTCTCTCAGAGAGCCTCGCCGCGCGTCCAACCACCAGAACGCGCCATAGGCCAGGGCCGCCACGAGGACCGTCCCGGCGACGGCAAACGAAACGACCACGCACCCGACAGTCGAATCGTCCGTAATGCCGGTGTGATCCAGGACGACGCCGCCGATCAATAACCCAAGGCAGCCGCCAAGCCATGCGGCGGCCACGCAGACAAACAGTCGGATTACGCCCATCCGTGGAGAGGTGAGGAAGAGGACTCGAAGCAGGCCTTTTCGTACGCCCCTCGCGGCTTTCAGGTTGATCTTCATCATGGTTGTCTTTGGCCTCATCGCGGCGCTCCGCTCAATCCTCAAACCGTCCGTGATCGCGGTTCCAGAGAATCCGATACACCCAGGCCACGGCCAGCAGGCCGCCGACGAGGGAGGCCCTCTCCATCCAATGATACATATCCTGGGCGGACATGCCTGTCACCCACCGGCTTCGACGTTGTTGGTTTTCGCTGGCCAGAGAATCGAGTTTCGTGGACAAT
>JAPLSS010000917.1 GCA_026398515.1 Candidatus Sumerlaeota bacterium
GGCCCCAGGGAGTTGGACCGCAGGGCGGCGCGTTTGCGCCCGGATTGCCCCCCATGCCTCCCGACCGAGTGCGCGGGGATATCGAGATGGGGCGGCCGCCGTTTGCGCCGGATTTGCGATTGCCGTCCCGGGCCGGCGAACCGCGTCGTCCGCCGCAGGCGCCGCCGGTCAACGCCGACGAGGCGGAAACGTTTCAACGCTTTGCCCAGTCCGTGCGGCCCTGGCTTGACGCGCCCGAGGTGGAGATCTTCCTGACGCCGGGGCTGCCCGAAGAGGTTGTTCACGTCGCGGAGCGTTTGCGAGACGCTTTGACGGCGAAAGGCCGGCTCGCCGTCACGCTTCCCGACGACGCTCCGGCGAAACATCGGATGGCCATCCTCGTGGGCGATTACGAACGCAATGCGCGGGCCCTGGAGATCCTCGTGGATTCGCCGGATTTGAGCCGCGTGGAACTGCCCGGCGGCGGGTCGGTGAAATGCGCCCGAAGCGAGCAAGCCTCCGGCCTGTTCGTCGTCGGCTCGGCGGAAGAGATGCGGCGCGCCCTGGACCTTCTCGCGCGCCTCGCCGCGCAAGCTCCGGACCGGTGATCTCTTCGGGCTTCCCTTGCCGGAAAGGGCCGTCGTCCATCCATGGTTTCGATCGTTCGCCGCGATTCTTCCTTTTGCCGGTTCGCCCTCGCCTTGGCCCCGGGCGCGGTGGCGCTGGCCGTGGGCTTGGCCGCCGGCGCGGCGGTGTTGGTTGGTTTTGGGGTTCACCCGTTGCGCGCGTATTTCGACATCATCAACGAAAGTTTCGGTTCCGCGTATGGGCTGGGCCAGCTGTTGCAGAAAGTCTCGCAACTCACGCTTTCCGGCTTGGCCGTGGCGCTGGCGTTTCGCGCGGGGTTGTTCAACATCGGCGGCGAGGGGCAGATCGTCGTCGGCTCGCTGGCGGGCGCGGCGGTCGGCCTCGCCGGCGCCCGATGGCCCGCGCCGCTTCTCCTGTCGGCGGCCATCGTCGCCTGCGCTCTGGGCGGCGCGCTCTGGGGAGCGATTCCCGGCGCGCTCAAAGCGGTGACGGGAGCGCACGAAGTCATTGTCACCATCATGATGAACTTCATCGCCTACGGGCTGGCGCAATGGCTGTTGACCGTGCCGGGGTTTGGCTCCGCGAACCCCGTGCATACGGCGCCCATTGGCCCGGGCGCCGCGATCGCGCGCCTGAGCGAAACCTGGGGCGTTTTCGCGGGTTCGACGGCCAATTGGAGTTTCCTCTTGGCCGCCGGCGCGCTCCTGGCCTACTGGGCGCTCCTTCGCCATTCGCGCTTCGGGTTCGAGGTCCGCGTTCTCGGCGACGATCCGCTGGCCGCGCGCTATGGCGCCGTCCCGGTGGGCGCGATCCTGACCGGGGCGATGGCGTTGTCCGGGGCCTTCGCCGGCCTGATCGGCGCGGACGTGGTGCTGGGCACGCAGCATTACTTCGAATCGGGCTACACGGCCGGCCTGGGGTTCCAAGGCATCGCAGTGGCGCTCTTCGGCGGCGCGCGAGCCGGGGGGGTGCTGGCGGGCGCGCTGATCTTCGCCGTGCTGCTCAACGGCAAGGTTGCGCTGGCCGGCCAGGCGCCGCCATATCTGTTGGATGTTCTGGCGGCGGTGATCCTGCTGGCTACGGTCAGCCTCGCCGCGCTGGCCTCGCGCTCCGCGCTTCTCAAAAGGCATCTGGAGTAGCGCGGGGCGGAGAGCAGCGCCGGCTGTCCCGCCGGCAGTCGCTTTGGCGTGATGCCATGCAAACCATAATGAGCGGCGGGACAGCCGGCGCTGCTTCACCGCCAACCCCACTTCCACGTCGACTCGCTGGTGGACGCCGCACGTCGGCCCCCACGGGTCTTTGCGCGGAACGCGGCAAAGCGCTTGCACGCGGCTTTGCCTTGCGATAATGTGTGGTTATGAGCACTGTTGAGGAAATCGAAGAGGCTGTTCGCAGACTTGGCCCTGACGAAATGACGGCTTTTCGCCGTTGGTTCGCGGAGTTCGAGGCTGAACTGTGGGATCGGCAGTTCGAGGACGATGCCGCTTCAGGCCGTCTCGACCACCTTGCTGGCGAAGCCCTCCGCGATCTTCGCGAGGGACGGTGCTCCGATCTGTGAGACACCGGGCCACTCCCAAGTTTTGGCGCCACTACAATGCATTGCCCGCCGACATTCAAGAATTGGCGCGGGGATGCTTCGCCTTGATGAAGCAAAACCTGAGACACCCCTCCCTGCATCTCAAGAAGGCCGGCCGTTTCTGGTCGGCGAGAGTAGGTCTTCACCATCGAACGGTCGCCATCGAAAAGGACGAAGACCTCGTCTGGTTCTGGATCGGCCCGCATGCCGAGTATGAGGCGCTCCTCACGAGACGGTAGACGCCCAACGGGAAACGCCGGAACTGGGCCACACTCCCAAAACCTAGTCAGCGTCTTGAACGTAAGACTGTCTAACGGCAAGAACGTTAGCCAGCGCTTCTTTACGCTTCCCGCCGCGTCAACCGTTGCCAGATCGCCTTCGTCGCGATGGAGCGGTTGAGCGTGTAAAAGTGAATGCCCTTGACCCCCTCCTCGAGCAGGCCCCGGCATTGGCGGTAGGAGTGGTCGATGCCGATGCGGCGCACCTCGTCGTCGTTGGCCGCATGGTCGAGGTTCCACGCCAGATCGCGGGGAATCGACGCGCCGCACATCGACACCATGCGCCGGACGCCCGAGGCGCTGAGGATCGGCATGATGCCCGCCAGAATCGGCACGGCGATCCCCGCCATCGCCGCCTGGTCGCGAAAGCGAAAAAAGACTTCGTTGTCAAAGAATAACTGAGTGACGAGGAAATTGGCCCCGGCGTCCACCTTCCACTTCGCATGGACGAGGTCCGCCTCCGCCGACCGGGATTCCACGTGGCCTTCGGGGTAGCAGGCCGCCCCGACGCAGAAGGCGTGACGGCCGCGGATGAAGGCGATCAATTCATTGGCGTGCGCGAACCCGCCGGCCACGGCCCGAAACGCCGCTTCGCCTTCGGGCGGATCGCCGCGCAACGCCATGATATTCTCGATGCCCGCCGCGCGCAACTCGTCGAGAACCGAGGCGATCTCCTCGCGCGTGGCGCCGACGCACGTCAGGTGGGCCATCGTCTCGATGCCCGTTTCAGCCTTGATGGTCTTGACCAGATCGACCGTGCGCCGGCGCGTCGATCCGCCCGCCCCGTAGGTCACCGAAACAAACGTCGGCGCCAGCGGCCCCAGGTCCTGGATTGCCTCAAACAACTGTTGCGCCGCCGCGTCGTCCTTCGGCGGGAAGAACTCGAACGAAAACGTCGGCCCGGGCTGGGCGAGGATGTCCGAAATCTTCATGAAGAGCTCTCTCCCCTCGCGCCGTGGATGGCGCCCTCAGGCGCGGCCTCGCATGGTGTCGCGCAGCGCTCATGCTGTCCACGATTTTCCTCCGGCGCCGCCGGCGGCCGCGCTGCGCCGGCGCCTTGACAAAAAAAGAAAGCGTTGCCGGCGGGGCCGGGCCGACGAATCCGCGCGAATCATGGGGGAGATGGCTGCGTCAAACCGATCCGGCATCAACCGCGCCACTCGCGTTGCGGGGCGGTTTCTTGCCTGCTTCGGACGCGGCTCGGAAGGGCGCCTGGCCGGCTTTGCCCGCGCTCCTTCGGCCCTGCTCATAAGCCGCTTAAAATCAATTCCCCGCGCTCACGAGCGCCGGGAATTCCCCCATCGGCTTGACCGGCTCCGCCGTTTGGCGTTTTCTGACTCGCCATCAGGCAAAACTGTTCAGATTCTGTCACCCTAAAAAGGCACAAAAAAGAGAATTTTGGCCTTGACTTGAGACTTGGCGGCCCATTTAATACGCCCCCTCTGCGCACCAGGAATCGGTGACGTAGTGCGCTCCGCTGAATTAGCACAGGTTAGGGCGCCTGGCAGCCCCGCGGCGTGTGGGGTGGCGGAGCCGGTTGACGGATGCTCGCTCCCAAGGCTCCGTTTCCCGATTCAACGCGCAGACGAAGGGAAAGGTTTTTGCTTGTCGTTTCGTGAGCGAAATCTGCCTTCGAGAGGGTTGGACAAATCGACGGGACGGCCGAGTTGGCCGTCCATGGGAAACGCGGGCGGCGGCGGGCGTCGTGGCCCGTCGCGCGGAGACTCAGACGGAGGCGAAAGGCAACCATGGCTAAGGCAAAGTTCGAACGGACCAAGCCGCACATCAACGTCGGCACCATCGGCCACATCGACCACGGCAAGACGACCCTGACGGCCGCCATCACCAAAGCCCAGGCGGCCCAAGGCTTCGGCGAGTTTGTTCCCTTCGACCAGATCGACAAGGCGCCGGAAGAGAAGGCCCGCGGCATCACCATCAACACCGCGCACGTCGAATACCAGACGGCCAAGCGCCACTACGCCCACGTCGACTGCCCCGGCCACGCCGACTACATTAAGAACATGATCACCGGCGCCGCGCAGATGGACGGCGCCATTCTCGTCGTCGCCGCCACCGACGGCCCGATGCCCCAGACTCGCGAGCACATCATCCTGGCCCGCCAGGTCGGCGTCCCCTTCATCGTCGTCTACATGAACAAGTGCGACGCCGTCGACGACCCGGAACTCCTCGACCTGGTCGAACTGGAAATGCGCGAACTGCTCAGCAAGTATGAGTTCCCCGGCGACGACATCCCGGTCATCCGCGGTTCGGCCCTGCAGGCCCTCGAAGGCCAGGACAGCGAACTGGGCGTCCAGTCCGTCACCCGCTTGTTGGACGCGCTCGACAGCTACATCCCCGAGCCCAAGCGCGACGTGGAAAAAGACTTCCTCATGCCGGTCGAGGACGTGTTCTCCATCTCCGGGCGCGGCACCGTCGGCACCGGCCGCATCGAGCGCGGCAAGGTCCACGTCAGCGACGAAGTCGAGGTCGTCGGCATTCGCCCGACCCAGAAGACCGTGTGCACCGGCGTGGAGATGTTCCGCAAGATCCTGGACGAAGGCCAGGCCGGCGACAACGTCGGCATTCTCCTGCGCGGCTTGAAGAAGGAAGACCTGGAGCGCGGCCAGGTCATCTGCAAGCCCGGCTCGATCACCCCGCACACGCACTTCAAAGCCTCGATCTACGTCCTGTCGAAGGAAGAAGGCGGACGCCACAAGCCGTTCTTCACTGGCTACCGGCCTCAGTTCTACTTCCGCACCACTGACGTGACCGGCGAGATCAAACTGCCCGAAGGCGTGGAGATGGTCATGCCCGGCGACAACGTGCAGATCGAAGCCAAGCTCATCACCCCCATCGCCATGGAGCAGGAGCTGCGCTTCGCCATCCGCGAAGGCGGCCGCACCGTCGGCGCGGGAGTCATCGCGGAGATCATTGAATAGCGGCGGCACACGGGGCGAATCCTCCCGGGCCGCAGCGCCGGAGAGCCTGCGGCCCGTTGCCATGAATAACGCAGAAACGCGCGCCACCAAGGGGTCGAATGAATGGCAGGGCAACGAATTCGCATCAATCTGAAGGCGTTTGATTTCCGCCTGCTCGATCAATCGGTCTCCGAAATCGTCGAAACCGCTCGGCGCACGGGGGCGCAGATCGCGGGCCCGGTGCCTCTGCCCACGCGCATCAACAAGTTCACCGTCAACCGCTCGCCGTTCGTCAACAAGAAGTCGCGCGAGCAGTTCGAGATGCGCAACCACAAGCGGCTGGTCGACATCATCAACCCGACCCAGAAGACGCTGGACTCGCTGACGGAGCTGGATTTGCCGGCCGGGGTTCACGTGGAAATCAAGTTGACGTAAGCGGCGCCGGCCGAGGAGCAAAGCCATGGCCATCGGGCTTCTTGGAAAGAAAATCGGGATGACCCAGATGTTCGACGACAACGGGGGCATCGTTCCGATCACGCTCATTGAGGCGGGCCCCTGCCCGATCTTGCAGAAGAAGACCGTCGAGACCGACGGCTACAACGCCCTGCAGCTCAGCTTCGGCGAGAAGAAGAACGGGCGCGCCAACCGGCCCATGACGGGCCATCTCGCGGCGTCGAAGGCCAAGCCGGCGCGGTTCATCCGCGAACTGCGCTTCGACGACCTGGGCGGCTACGACGTCGGCGGCGCGCTCGACGTGGATCTGTTCAAGCCGGGCGAGCGGGTCGACGTGGCGGGCGTCTCGAAGGGCAAAGGCTTCGCCGGCCCCATCAAGCGCCATCATACGACCCGCGGCCCCGAGACCCACGGCTCCATGTATCACCGCCGCACGGGCTCGCTGGGCCAGTCGGCGTGGCCGTCGCGCGTCTACAAGGGCAAACCGATGGCGGGCCGCTTGGGCGGGGCGCGGTCGACGATCCAGAACCTCGAAGTGGTGCGCGTCGACAAGGAGCGCCACCAGTTGATCCTGCGGGGCGCGGTCCCCGGCGCCGACAACGGCTACCTGATCATCAGCAAGGCCGTGCGGGTGAAGAAGAAAGCGGTGAAGAAGTAGTTCGGAGTGACACCTTCAGGCGTTGCGGTTTTTCGTTCCAACACGAACGCCGAAAGGCGTCACTCCCAACGACGGCATAGGCAAGGCGACACGGAAATGGCAGTCAAAGTCACCATTAAGAACCAGCAGGGCGCGCCCCAGGAGGAACTGGAACTGGCCGAGGCCGTTTTCGGCGTCGAGGTCAACGAGAACTGCGTGCGCCAGACGCTGAATTCCTATCTGAACAACCAGCGCCAAGGCACGGCCCAGACCAAGACCCGCGCGTTCGTCTCCGGCGGCGGCAAGAAGCCGTGGAAACAGAAAGGCACCGGCCGGGCGCGCGCCGGATCGACTCGCAGCCCGCTGTGGCGCGGCGGCGCGATCATTTTCGGCCCCGCCCCGCGCTCGTACCGCTCCAAGGTGAACAAAAAGGTGCGCCGCGCGGCGCTGTGCTCGGTGCTGACCGCGCGCGCCCAGGAAGGCGCCATCACCGTCCTGGACAGTCTGGATCTCGGCGAGTCGAAGACCAAACAGGTCGACGATCTTCTCGTGCGGCTGGGGTTGGACGGCAAGGTTCTGATCGTGGCGCCGGAAGTGAACACGAACCTCATTCTCGGCGCGCGCAACCTGCCCGGCATCGAGGTCGTCGTGCCCGAGAATCTCAATGTCTACAACCTGCTCGGCCATGAGCAGCTGGTGTTCAGCAAGGCGTCGGTGGAGCGCGTCACGGAGTTGTTCGCGTAAGCCCCACAC
>JAPLSS010000031.1 GCA_026398515.1 Candidatus Sumerlaeota bacterium
GCTCCCTCTCGGGAGGAGTCGTGAAATTTAGGCGCTACAGATCGTAAGGCCAAATAAAAGCCGCCAACCCCTTGAAAAACCAAGGGTTGGCGGCCTAGAATCCACATGGCTTTAGACTATTCCTCTGAAACTCACGCTAGCCTGTGAATGCCTGAATCGCGCCGAATGCTTGAGATCACCGGCGAGAAAGCCCGCGCTACGTCTCATGCCGACAAAGCGACCTGCACGCTCTTCGCCCGCGCGGCGGCAAGATCGAGGGCGACTACTCCCTTCGCGTCGTCCACTGTCGCCGTGGCCGCAATCTTTTCTCCATCCGCTGAAGCTTCAATCGCGGGGGCGCGCTCCGAAACCATCTTCCAGGCGATCAGCGCCTTGCCCGGCCAGCCTTGGCGCGGAATGAGAGTCAGAGTCAGGGCCTTCTTCCGGCGATCCCATTGCACGCCAGCGAGTTGGTGGGTGGAGGCGACGACATAGGGTTCGTCATTCGCTGCGTTCACCTGGAATGGCATCTCATAGTCCACGCCGACTCCCCAGTCCGGCCCGCCGACGTAGCGATAGTTGTTCAGGCTTTGCTGCGCTTCGAGGTAGAGCGACGCGAACTCGACGATGTACTTGTTCGCCTTCTCGCCGATGTCGTCGGCGGGCTCCATGCAATTGGGGTCGACGTCCAGCCCGATGTGAAACGCGGCCCACGGCGGGTCCATCTGGTAGGCCAGCTGCGTCTGGACCATGAGCCGATAGTAATCCATATAGAATCGTTTTCCCGTCGCGGCGGCCAAAACCGGCAGGCAGTCCACCAGCAGGCAGGTCCGGAATGGCACATCAAAGCATTGGTAAGATAGCTGTTCGAACGTCAGGCCTTTTGTCAGATGCTTATATCCTTCGTATTGCGTCGGGATCGAGCAAGCCCATACATAGGCGAACACGTCCTCGGCCCGGCGCAAATACTTTGGATCGCTCGTGCGCTGGTAGCGATAGACGCAATAGGTTGCATAAGTGAATGTATCCAGCGCGTCCACATTGAAGCACGCCGGCTCCATGTCCAGATTGCCGCCGTCGGCGCTCCAGCCGAACCACAGGTTGGGGCGCGCGAAGTTGTCCTCGGTCCACTGCTCCAGCGCGTTGCGCGACTGAGCATACTTCGGATCGCCCGTCGCGGCGTGGAAGTAATCCAGAGCGATCAGCGGCCAGTTCGGCGCCGCCGCGTCGTCGTAGCGTCCCGAGTCGCTGTAACTGCGTCCGAGAAACCCGTCCTGCCGCTGCATGTTGACCAGATAATCGGCGGCCTTCGTCGCGGCGCTCTTCCATTCAGCGCAGTCGATTCCCTCCTTCCGTTCCACGGCGGCCGCCAAGCGGTGGAGATTGTAGGCGCCCATAGCCATTTGGCAGGTGGCGTAAAGGAAGCCGGATTCCCGAATGAACTGATTGTAGGTCCACGGCTTCTTCTCCGCCGGATAATACAGCGTTGGAACGGCGCCCGACGGGCGTTGGGCCTCGCAGAAGAAGCCGGCCATGTTGAACGCGCGCTCCCGCAGCCATGTCTCTTCGGGGCGGGCAAGATGGCGGAGATAGAATTGATACGCTAACTGAACATTGACGCCGATGGGCATATATCGACCGTAGCCTTGGTCCCTGTGGCCGCCGTCGGGCGAGATTTGTTGCTTGTAGGCCTTGTTCTTGAAGCCCTCCACTTCGATATACACTTTGCAGTCGCGATACATGGCCAGGAGCTTGTCGAGCGACTCTTCAACCGACCCACGGGCGGGCGTGGAGGCATCATACCCGCACGCCTCGCGATATCCCTCCAGGCACTCGGCCTGCGTGGCGCCCATGGCCATGACCATCTTCAGTTCATATTGGTCCGCCCCCCAGGTGGGCATCTGCGCTCTCTTGGGGCGGGCGAACGTGCGGCCCGGGAAATAGACGCGCAGCGCGCCATTCGGGTCGTCGGGCGCGTATTCCAGAATACATTCCTTGAGGCGCGGCTGGTCTAGTTGATAGCCGGCGGCGACGAACCTGTCGCGCCCGTCGATCGTCTCGCAGGCGATCATCACCGGGGCGATCCAGCGGCGCATCGTCACGGCCCAGCGGCGGCTGTCCTCTCGCCGCAAAGGAACCTCGAGGGGAACCTGGACGAATTCCATCGCCTCGGGCCGGAAGGGAGCGCTGGCAAAGAGGGGCCACCAGATATTGCGCCGGGTAGGAGACGCCGTCACGAGGATGCGGATTCCCGTGGAGCCGGCGCGCATCTCCAGCGTGGCCGAGACATCGAGGAAGCCGGAGCGGCCGGACAATTTCACCGCGCCGCGCTCATCGGTGTTGTCTAGAATCTCATAGGTCTGGGCCGTGTGGCGAGGCGTCCAGTGGCCGTCATGAATCTTGAGCCACGGATTGGCCGAATTCTCGAATTTGTCGCCCATCTTCACGATATGAGGAATCCGCGGGCCGACCGCGCGCCCCTGGTAGCGGAACTCGCCCAGCCCGTGCTGGCCATTTTCAGGCGTTAGGAGGATTTCGCATCCGCGATCGTTTCGGAGAGCGATGGAATTGCCTTCTTCGCGAAGAATGTGTTCTGGCATTGATGTTCCCCTGGCATGAGACTTCGTGTCGAATCGGGCGAATCCTGTCGTCAGGGCTGGGAAGTTGCAACGGCGAATTCTTCGAGGAAATGGCGACTCGACTCGCTGACGCTCGTCTTGTCGGAACTCGCGGCGTCAGCGCACCCATAGATATGCGTCAGCGGCCTCTTGGCGAGGATGCGCGAACTGGGAAACCCGGCGACAATTCGCTTCGGCTGTTCCGAGGAGTTTGAACGCGCGAACACCGCGACGGTTTTGCCTTGATTGTTCTTTGGCGCCGGTTTAGCGTCGCGTTGGATGTTCATTTCCATTTCGGAGGCCACTGTCATGCGCATCATCGTCTCAGCCAAATCGCCCTCGGCGGCCGCGGCCGATTGTCTCGTGTGCCTGTCGCATCCCGCCAAGGGCCTCAGCGCGCCCGCCGCCAAGTCGGCTCAGAAGGCGCTCGGCGACTACTCGCGCGCGGTCAAGAGCGGCCGCATGAGCCGGCTTGACATCGCGGCGGCGCCCGCCGGCTCCAAGGCGGCAAGGCTTCTTCTAGCCGGGGTTGTCATGGGCGCGCGCAAGACGTGGCCGGAATCCGAGCGGTTCCGCGGCGCGGCGTCGCAGGTCTACGCGCACTGCAAGGAGGGGGGAGAGCGCCGGGTCGCCATCCTCCTGAACGGGCCCGATGGCGCCGCCGCCGCGCCGTGGATCGCCGAAGGGCTGCTGCTCGGCGCGTATTCCTTTCAGCAATACAAGAGCAAGCCGTCCGAGTTCGCCCGTCGCTTCTCGGCGGAACTGATCGTCGAACCGGGCGCGCTGGCCTCGGCCAAGGACGCCGTCCAACGGGCGATCCGCGTTTGCGAGTGCATCAACTTCGCGCGCGACCTGATCAACCAACCCGGTTCGGTCGCCATTCCGAGCTACATCGCGCAGGCGGCGGCCTCCGCCGCCCAGGAAGCCGGATTGGCGTGCGAGATCTGGGATGAAAAGCGACTGCGGGACGAGGGCTACAACGGGCTGCTGACCGTGGGGCGCGGGAGCGCCGACCCGCCGCGCATGGTCGTCCTGCGCCATCGGCCGCCGAACGCGCCGGACTCGCCGCACCTC
>JAPLSS010000560.1 GCA_026398515.1 Candidatus Sumerlaeota bacterium
GGCGGCGCGCGCGCGGAACGGTCATCAGGATCGCCGGGACGATGGCGCTGAGGAGGATTTCGAAAAGGAACAGATTCGATTGCCACGAGCCGTTGAACGCCTGGCCGAGGACGCCGCGCGAGGCCAGGTCGCCGAGGCGGACCGCCAGGTAAATGGCCAGCACGATCGCCGCCGCCGCGCCGAGACGCGACAGGAGTTCGACGCGCGCCTCGTGGTTGAACAGCCAGCTCGACACCAGCGATTCCAGCGTCGCCATCATCAATCCCAAGGCGATGGCCGACAGAAGGAAGAGGACGTAGATGATCGGGCTATACCAGAGCGCGTGCGTGCGGAACGGCTGGATCAGGAACAGCGAGCCGAGCGACGATTGATGCAACGTCGAGAGGACGATGCCCGCGATGACGAGAACGATCGTCAAACTCTTCAGGGTTTTGTGAATCGCCCGGAAGAAGCCGTGGCGGAAGATCGGGTGTTCCAAGGCCACCGGGGCGAACTCCAGCCCCAAGACCGTCAGATAGAGCATGACGCACATGGCCACCTCGAACAGGACCGAGTGCGGCTGCGGGAAGATGATCGGGTGCCAGATGTTCCACGGCAGGCCGAGGTCGTAGAGGAGCGCGACGGCCACCGCTGAGTAACCAAGGAACGCGGTCAGGATCGCCGGGCGCGCGAACGGGCGGTAGGCCTCGCGTCCGAAGATGTAGACGACGGCGGCCATGACGAACCCGCCGGCGGCCAGCGCCACCCCGGCCATGACGTCGAAGGCGATCCAGAAGCCCCACGGGGTCGAGTCGGTCAGCGCGGTCACGGCGCCCAGGCCGTGGAGGAATCGAAACACGGTCACCACGGCGAAGACGCCGAAAATGAGCCAGAGAATGGATTTCACGGTGATCAGACGGTGGTTCATTAAGCGCCTCGTAAATCGAGTTCGGAGTTCGGAGTTCTGAGTTCGGCGGTTGCCCGGAGCGCGGGTGGGGGCGCTGCATGTGCATGCGCCGGCCGATGATCCAATAGGTCGCGGTCATGAACGCGCCGACGCCGACCACGACGCCGGGCGCCTTCGACAGCGCCGCCCACGACAGCGACGGCAGCGCCTCGTCGCCTAGGTCGGCCTTCCAGCCAAGGAAACCGAGTGGTTTGACCGAGATGTAGAGGACCGACGCGCCGCCGACCTGCTTCTCCCCGTAGACCTGCCGCACGTACCTCTGGGGGCCCTGCGAAAGGCGGCGATGAGCTTCCGCGAGCATCTCCTCGCGCGAGCCGAAGATGGTGGCCTTCTGCGGGCAGGCGCCGACGCACGCGGGCGCCTGCAATTCGCCGCCGGCGAGTTTCGCGTAGCACATCGTGCACTTGTGGATCGTCGGCGCGGCGCTTTCCCAGTTGTAACGCGGGATGCCGTACGGGCAGGCCATCATGCAGTAGCGGCAGCCCATGCAGCGCTCGGCGTCGTAGACGACCGGGCCTTCGGGCGTTTTCTTCAGCGCGCCGACGATGCACGCCGAGGCGCACGCCGGCTCCAGGCAGTGGCGGCATTGCTGGCGCACGTTCAGCCCCGGGCGGCGAAGGATCGTGCAAAACCGCGTCGAGGACAGATCATCAATGTGGCGTTTCCAGCGGCGCGGCTCGTCGGGGCTCAGGCCGTAGGTCTGCTTGCACGCCTTGACGCACGCCTCGCAGCCCGTGCACAGGGTGGTGTCGGTCAGGATGGCGAACGACGAACTCATATCGGTTCATTCTCCTTGCCCAGCGCGACGGCGACCTTGCTGCCCGAGTCGATCGGCCAGTGCCAGGCCGCTTCGGAAACGACCTGCGTTCCGGGCAGGAGCGCCGCGTGGCTGAGCTTCGTGATCGGGACGAGGATCATCACCAGATTGGCGCTCATGACGTGAACAAAGAGGGTAACTTCGAAGGGGAACGGATTGATCCAGCCATGCATCGCCAGGTAGCCCGAGGCGAACGGCAGGGCGATGAGCGCGGGGATGATGTAATCGCCGAAACGAGAGAGAGATCGCGTGTCGCGGGCCAGGGCGCGTTGAAGAATGAGCGCGACGGACGTGGCGACGGCGACGAGGGTCAGGACGTCGGCGAGGAGATTCGGGATCGCCGGCCAGCGGAAGCCGATGCCGCGTTGCACCAGCGCCAGGTGCCCGGCCAGCAGGATCGGCGTGAGGATGATGGAAATGTGAAACGCGACGCTGGTCAAACTGTAGGCGAGACGGCTGCGCAAATTCCCAATCGGGAACAGCCAGTTGAGCGTCGCTTTGAAGACGGCCTTCGCGGGGAACGACCGATCGCCCGCGCGATGCATCACGCGCCCGATCTCCCACGCCGTGATGGCGACATGGCGAATCAGGCCCAGGATCATGAACGCGAACGCGAATCGAAATGCCGGCCCCCGCGCCCATTCCAACCAGGATTCCATGATGTTTGTCCTTCGCTTTGATTCACCGCAAAGAACGCAAAGAACGCATAGAAAAACGAACTACCGGGGTGTTTTCTTTGTTTTCTTTGCGTTCTTTGCGGTCAGTTTCTTCCTTCGCTCTTCTTCTCTGTTCCGAAGTCCAGCGCCTTCAACACCAGATCGTGCAATCCAACGACCTGCACGTCCTCCAGTCCGTTATCCTCGCACACTTCCCTGAGTTGCTTTTTGCAGTTCGCGCACGGCGCCACTACGATCTTCGCGCCGGTGGCGCGGATCTGGTCGGCCTTGCGCTTGCCCATCGTCTTCGTGCGGAACGCGCGAATCTCGTCGATGGAGACGGTCCCTCCCCCCCCGCCGCAGCAGTAGTTCTCCGTGCGGTTCGGCGTCATCTCGACGAAGTCCTGGCAGATTGCGTTGAGGATCTCACGCGGCTCCTCGGTGATGCGGCCGGCGCGGGCGATGTTGCAGGGATCGTGGTAGGTGACGCGCTCCTCGATCGCGTTGCCCTTGAGCGGGAGTTTGCCCTCCTGGATCGCCTGGCAGGTGTATTGCAGGAAGTTGACCACCGGCGGGGCGTCGGCGCCGAGGAACGCCGGCAGCATCCAGGCGCTGCGGGTGGCGTGGCCGCATTCGCCGACCAGGACCTTGCGGCCCTTGAGGCGTTTGACCTCCTCGGCCACCTTCTTGCAGATCCGTTCCATGACGCGGTCGCTGTAAAACAGGCCGTAGTTGATCCCGTCGAAGTTGGCCGTGCCGATGGTCCACGATCCCTGGCTGAAGTGCATCACCGCGGCGTTGCCCATCAGCGTGTCGGGCTCCAGCAGGTAGTCGGAGACCGCGGGGAAGAAGACGTATTCGGCGCCTTCGACGTCGATGGGGAATCTAACGTCGGCGTTGTAGATGTCCCTGAACTCCTCCTGGAGGAACTCGCAGGTGTCCTGAAGCGCCGGGACGGGAATGCCCGAGGTGTTGCCGACCCCTTGCAGTTGCTCGCGCACGGCGACGACGAGAGCTTTCGGCACGACGCCGGCCTCGGACAGAAGGTAGCGCGCCAGGTGCGTGACCAGGCCGTGGTCGATGCCGATGGGGCAGGCTTTCCTGCAACGGCGGCAGGCGGTGCAGCGGTAGTATTCCTCGGCCATCGCGTCGATGTAGTCCTCGTCCAGCGTGAAGCCGCCGAGCAGGCGCGCGCGCGTGGCGCCGCCGGGGGTGAAGTAGCGCCGGTAGACCCGGAACAGCATCTCCGAGCGGCGGCAGGGGATGTCGCGCGGGTCGGCGGTGGCTTCGAACAGCTGGCAACTGGAGGCGCACCGGCTGCACTTGGCGCTCATCCGCGTGTAGGCGTCGAGCGCCACGCGATACGAGGAGTGCTCCAAGACCGCGGCGAAGGCCTCGAGGAACCTGCGCGGCCGGTCGACGGCGGTTTTGGCTTTGTCTTCGATGTAGTAGCTGTACTTGCGTTCGCTCATGGGAAGTATCGGTTCCGATTTGAGTTGAAAGGACTAAGGACGAAGGACGAAAGGAACAGCAACGCAGCGCCACGAACAGCCTTCTGCGTTCTTTGCGGTTTCTTTTGTCCTTTGTCCTTCTTCCTTACTCCTTCGCTTTCGCCGCCCCCAGCCGTCCGGCGCCGGCGACCAGGCGGCCTTCGAGAAACTGCCGCAGCAACTCCTCGACCTCCCCGGAAACCCACGAGATCACCCGCAGGTTGTGGGCGCGCAGGGCGTTCTCGATGGCGTCGTGGACCCCGCCGCAAATGACCACCTCGACGCCCTGGTCGCGCAACAGGCGCACGCGGTCGAACGGCTCGCGGCTGCGCAGGGGGAAGTCGACCTGATCGACGATTTCGCCGTGTTCGATGGTGAAGATGGCCATGGTGGCGCAATACTCGAAGCACGGCGCCACGCTTTCGCCAAACCGGGGGATAGCGACTTTCATCTCTTGCCTCGGTGAAACATCAAGGCAAGTCGCGCGCCGTTTTCAGGAAAGGGTCGCAAAAGATTATAAACTATTGAAACACAATGGGATGCATGGGAGGAGGAAAGAGACGTGAGAACAGCGGCCTTGTTTCAGATATTACATTATTGCAACACAGCTCTGTTTCATGGTTTCATGTGTGCGACATTCGATGGAAATGACAGGACCAGAAGTGGCGTAGGCTTTCCAGCCTGCGGGGCGCCCAACACCGCGCAGGCGGGAAAGCCTGCGCCACGAACCACTGAAAGTCAGGATCATGGAGGCAGGATAATAACATCTGTGTATTATCCTGCCTCCATGATCCTGACTTTATGCCTTGAATAAGAAACCAGAAACTCAAAACGAGAAACGCCGCTGCCCCGTTGTCCCGCTATCCCTCGATGCCGTGCTTCTTCATCTTCCGCCATAGAGTGGTGCGGCTGATGTTCAGGGCGCGGGCGGCGCGGCCGAGGTGGCCGTCGGATTGGCGCAACGCGGCTCGGATGGCGTCGGCTTCGGCGGTTTCCAGCGGCGAGGTCGTTGACCCGCTGGCTGATCCGTTGATGGTTTCCGGGCGCGAGGATGTCGGGGCCGGGGGGCGCGCGGCCAGGGTCTGCATCTCCTCGGGCAGATGGCCGACGTCGATCTGGCGCGCGCGGCACAGCACGAAGGCGTATTCCAGCGCGTTCTCCAACTCGCGCGCGTTGCCGGGCCAGGCGTGGCGCATGAAGACCTCCATCGCCGCCGGCGTCACTCCCGAAATCGTCTTCCCCTTCTCCGCGTTCAGCCGGTGGATGAAGTGCTCGACCAGATACGGAATGTCTTCGCGCCGTTCGCACAACGGCGGAATGCTCAGGCGCATGACGGCCAGGCGGAAGTACAGGTCGTCGCGGAACTGCCCCGCCGCCACCAGGTCGGCCAGCTTGCGGTTCGTGGCGGCGACGATGCGGACGTTGGCCTTGACCGGGCGCAGCGACCCCAGCGGCTCGAATTCCTTCTCCTGCAACAGACGCAGGATCTTGACCTGGGTGGCCAGCGGCAGGTCGCCGATTTCGTCGAAGAAGATGGTCCCGCGGTCGGCCAGCGCCACTCGCCCCGGCTTGTCGCGCTTGGCGTCGGTGAAGGCGCCGCGCACGTAGCCGAAGATCTCGGACTCGAACAGATTGGGCGGCAGCGCGCCGCAGTTGACGACGACGTAGGGCTGTTTGCGCCGGGGGCTTAGGGTGTGGATCGCGCGCGCCAGCAATTCCTTGCCCGATCCGCTGGGGCCTTCGATCAGCACCGTCGAGTCGCTTTCGGCGATGTCGGGCAGGATGCCGAAGATCTTTTGAAAGACGGGGCTTTTGCCGACGATGTCCTCGAACGTGTACTGATGGGTGATCTCGCGGCGCAGTTGCTCGATGGCGGAGAGATCGCGGAAGGTCTCCACGGCGCCGAGGACCGCCCCCTCGCGGTCGCGCAGCACGGCGGTGGAAATGCTGATCGGGACGGCGCGGCCTTGGGTGGTCAGGATGCGCGCGGGGAAGTCGATGACCTCTTCGCCGGTCTGCATGGTGCGGCGGATGGCGCAGGAGTCCTCGCAGATGTCGGCGTGGAAGACCTCGAAGCAGCGTTTGCCGACGGCCTCGGCGGCGGGGACCCCGGTGACGCGTTCGGCGGCGCGGTTGAACGAGGTGATGCGCCACTGGCGGTCGACGGTGAAGACCCCGTCGGCGACGCAGCGCAGAATGGCACGGACGAAACTGGCGTCTTTTTGTTCCACGGCGATTCCTTCACCTATCGCAAGAATGAAACAATGGCGTTTCAATATGGCAACGGCAAAGGCCTGGGTCAAGAAACCCGAGGGCGAATATGACGCATCTCATGCACCGAGCGCGCTTTGTCGCATCTGGCCCGCATCATCCCATCGACTGGGTTCGTCTTTCATCCAATCGTCTTGCCCTTAATCGTCCTGCCTGAAGTCGTGCGAACAAGCGGAACCGACGGAGGCAGGACGATTAGGGGCAGAACGATTAACGGCTGTCATGGAAATCCGCCGCCCGGCGAGTTCGATCCGATGGAACGCGCCGCCTCAACTTTCCTTTGCTCTTTTGGCCCGGCTTCGCTATGCATTGCCGAACACTCGCCGGAGGGGCGCCCCATGGAACGCGCGGAAGACAAAACGATCCTGGTGGTGGACGATGAGCCGGATGTCCGCAATTACCTCAAGACGGTGCTGTTGGACGCGGGATTCAAGGTGCTGACCGCGGCCGACGGCGAGGAGGCGCTGCGCGTCATCCGCGATCAGAAGCCGGATTTCATCTCGCTGGATTTGATCCTGCCCAAGAAATCGGGCCACAAGCTGCTCTACGAGTTGCGGAAAGATAAGGCGTTGTCGCGCATCCCGGTGCTGATCGTCACCGCCCACGCGAAAACGGAAATGGGCCGCGGGCCGCTGGAGGAATTGCTGGAAAGCGGAATGATGTCGGGGCCCGGGGCGTATCTGGAGAAGCCGGTGAATCCCATGACGTACGTGCGGGCGGTGAAACGGGCGCTTCACATCGAGGAGACGGAAGCCGCCGAGGACAAGGTCAGCCTGAAGGATGAACTGCAGACGCGGCTTCAAGGCGCCAGCCCCGACGCGCTGCGCCGGGCGTTGGAGGCGTTGGCGAAAGAATAGAAAACACGATTTGCCGCAAAGAACAGCGGCGGCGGCCGCCGCCTTAGGAACGCAAAGAGAGCGGTTCTCTGTGTTCTTTGCGGCTATTCCGTCAAGCAAGGAGACCGGGGGCGATGGACGCAGGGCCGAGGAAAAAGGTGCTGATTCTCGACGACGAGCAGAGCGTCGTGACCTATTTGGAGACGCTTCTCCAGGACAACGGCTATGAGACGGTTTCGGCGAGAAACGGCGAGGAAGGCTTGGAGAAGCTGCGCCGCGAGAAGCCGGATTTGGTGACACTGGACATCTCGATGCCGGAGAAGTCGGGCGTGCGGTTCTACCGGGACATGAAGGAGGACCCGCAATACGCCGGCGTGCCGGTGTTGGTCGTTACGGCGGTGACGGGCTACGCGGGCAATCCCGACGAGTTCCGCAAGTTCTTGAGCACGCGCAAGCAGGTCCCCCCGCCGGACGGGTTTCTCTCGAAGCCGATCGATCAAAAGGAGTTCCTCGCCGCGGTGGCGAAGTTGGCGGGGTGAGGCGCGGGCGCTTCTTGTGGCGTGGACAACCTTGTCCGCGCAGGGCGGCGGCGCCGGGACCAATGCGCGGACAAGACTGTCCACGCCACGAACAACAAAAACGAGGCGGCGCAACCCTGCGGCGCGCCGCCTCGCGAGCAACGACGTGTATCGCTTCCCGCTCAGCGCGAGTAGAACTCGACGATCAGGTTCGTGTCGACCTGGACCGGGATGTCCTGGAGCCGGGGCGCCACGGACAGGCGGCCGGCGTATTCCTCGGCCTTCAATTCCAGGTAGGCCGGCACGGTGCGCGCGCTGCGCTGGGTCGAATCGACGAGCATCGGCATCTTGCGGCTCTTCTCGCGGATGCTGATGGTCTGGCCGACGCGCACGAGGAAGGAGGCGATGTCGACCTTCTGGCCGTCGACGGCGATGTGGCCGTGGTTGACCAGCTGGCGCGCGGAGAAAATGCTCGGGGCGAAGCCCAGCCGGTAGACCAGGTTGTCCAGGCGGCATTCGAGCATCTTCATAAAGTTCTCGCCGGTGACGCCGGTCATCCGCTGGGCGCGCTTGAAGGTGTTCTTGAACTGCTTCTCGAGCAGCCCGTAGGTCAGGCGCAACTTCTGTTTTTCCAGCAGGTGGCGCGCATAGTTCGACATCTTGCCGCGGCGTCCGCCGCCGCCGCCCCTTTGGCCGCCTTTCGTGCCGGGAGCGACCGGGCGCTTCTTCGACGGGCACTTTGGATCGTTCCACAGACAGTTGCCGATGCGGCGGCACAAGCGGTGCTTCGGTCCAGTGTATCGGGCCACTTCCGAGCGGTCCTCCTGAAAAAAGTTCTGCCTGCGACAGGCCGAATCGCAGTCGCAACCGATGAGCCGTCAAGGCTCCACTACCCACGCGCGACTTGGCGAAGCACGGTATGCTCCGGGGATAGGGCGGTTGTGTCAAGGCCAAATGACGATTGCCGTTGAACCGTTGAACCGGGGGCCGGCCGGGCGGCTCTTCCTTGCGCTTGCGCCGAATCGTATGGCGAAGCGGGATCTATTTCCCGGCGCGCTGGATGTGCCCCATGTCGGGCGGGCGTCCCGCCACTACCGGGTTGCCGAGAAAATCGGTCTCCCGATGGCCGGGGAAGCCATTCACGACGACGCCTTTGCCCAGGCCGGCGAAGGCCGCCGTGGGGGCGTAGGGATACTTCTCGTCGAATGCCGGCCGGAGATAGTCGTCCGGCGTGAAGCCGCCCAGGGCGTGCTTGTCCAGGCCGTAGCGAGTTCGCCATTGGCTCTTTTCATCGGGGACTTCCATCACGTCCTTGATCTGCGCCTTGGGCGCGTGCGTCGCCAAATTCCAGTAGAAGTTGTAGTCAATTTGGTTGCCGAAGCACTGCGGACTGTCGCCGTTGAAACCCCCCCGCACCCAGATGCAGGGGTCCTTGGCTTCGGGAGCGGCCTGGACGATGACGTTATTATAGAACAGGTTGTCGTTGGCATAAATGACCTTGCTGTCCCAGGACCGCTGAAGCCATTGCTTGTGCTTTTCGTCGGCATAATGCAACTGCCACTGGGGCAGATCGCTGGCCGGGCGATTGTACGCGCGCAACTGAATGGCGACTCCCGTGTTGTCCTTCAGGAAATTGTTGCACACGATAGTCTCCGCCGAGTTCTGCACCGAGATGCCGATATTGTGGGATTGCGTCTTGCCGAACATGGTGGAGACGCATTCCTTGGTGTTCTCCACGATGTTGTACCCGATGTAATTGTGAAAGGAGATCTCGGCGCGAATGCCCTCGCCATAATTGCCCGACACGTAATTGCCCTCGATGACGTTGTTGCACGGCCCGCAGTCGAGCCAGATGGCGACGCCGCCGAGATTGCCGATGAACCGGTTATGACGAAGGATGCAGCCGTTTCCGACGATCTTCGTGCCGCCGGTCCCCCATTCCGTGTAGCCGGCACGGTCGTTGCCCGTCACAAGATTGTTCTCAAGAATGTTGTCCTGGCCGCTCAAGGCGAATCCAAACTGACCGTTGGACTGGAAAACGTTGTCGTGGATATGCGCGCGTTTCGATTGGATGCTCATCCCCGAGCCGGCGCTCGAGTATTCCAAGACGCAGTTCCGAAACTCGATCGCCTCCCCACGGAGCGCGACCATTCCATTCTGGTAGGTGTTCCGGGCGCGGCGGAAGACGAAGCCCTCCACAACAATGTCGCTTGCTTGATCGACGTTCATCAGGGCGCTTCGGACCGTGATCTCCGTCGTCGCGACGTTGGGGTCCATGCCCGCGGGAAGTTTTAGCGCATACGCCGCGGGGTCGCTCAGCGTGGCCGTGAAGCTGTGCTCCGGCATCGCTTCATGCGCCGTGTCCTCCTTGACGTGGGCGCAGGGTTTTCCATCGACGAACACCTGTTCCGATCTCGGCGGCATATCCCATCGGCCGCCGCCGTTGTTGTAGGGAGCTTTCCCGCCCAGTTCGTTGCTCCAGATGTTGCGCCCGGCGTCGATCTGGCGCCAGCCGGTGATGCGGTCCGCGCCATCGATGACCGCCTTCTGCTTCTCCGCGGCCTTGATGACGATCGGGCGCTGAGGCGTTCCATGCGACCGGACCGTGAGTTCCTCCCGGTAGACGCCGGGAAGAACCGTCAGCGTGTCGCCGGGGTTGGCGGCCGCATCGATCCCTCTCTGGATCGTGCGGAACGGCTGCGGCGAGGCGCCGCTCGCGGTGTCGGAGCCATTGGGCGCGACAAAATAGTCGGTCGCGGAAGCGGTGTCGTTGAAAGCACAATGAACGAGCATAGCGGCGACCATCGCCACGATAACAAAACGTGTGAGCATTATGAGCCTACTTGCAACTAAGGTAGGCATGGCATGTCAAACCCTGATCCCGGAAAGAGCTGTTCAGACCACGGAATACGCGGACAACACGGAAAACGCGAGAGATTCGCTGGAAACACGCTTCCCCCGAGACGAAAAAGCGAACGTCCTCTTGAAGAGCTTCTTTTCTGTGTCTTCCGTGTCTTCCGTGTGTTCCGTGGTCTTGGATGCTCTGTTCAGGTTAGTACCTGTCCCAGTCCCTCGCGCCCGATCCGACTCGAACGTGAATTGACAGCGCTGCGGTGGTCGTCGCCTGACCGTCGGACACGGAGACGATCCATGAGTTGTCGCCCAGGTCCGACGCCGACGGCGCGCCCCCCAGGGCGCCGTTGGGGGCGACGGTGAGCCACGCCGGGCCGCTCACCTTGCCGAAGGTCAGCGTCTCGCCCGCGTCGGGGTCCGAAGCGTCGCCGGAAAGCGATGCGGAGTAGGGGACGTCCTGCGCCGCGTCGGGCTTGGTCAGCGGATCGGCGGCGAACGTCGGGGCGATGTTGGAGGAGGCGGGATCGAGCTGGCGCGCCTTGACGTTGTCGACGTAGAAGTCGCCGGCGTCGCTCGCGGTCGCGCCGGTTTCGACGTTGACTTTCTTCACCGGCTCGTTGGCGGTGGCGCTGGGGAGGGCCTCGCCGACGAAGACCTTGTAGTCGTCGAGCCACACGTCGTAGAGGTTCGCGTCCAGGTCGAGCAGGACGTCCAGTTTCATCCAGGCGCCGTTGTAGAAGGGGGTGAACGCCTCGCCCCACGTCCCGTCGGACTTCAGGCTGTCCAACCGCCCGTCGTGGCCGAGCGACAGCGCCACGGCGGCGGCGGGATTGCGCCCGTCGTTGCAGAAGGTGAGATACAGCGGCTTCGTGCGGTCCACGGCCCACACGTTCGCCGTCAGCCACAGCACGCCCGATGAGTAGGTCGACGGCAGAGTCAGGGTCGCCCGCCCGTGATTCGTCGCCCCGCCGGTCAGGCGCAGGGCGTAGCCCGCCGACGGATCGGGCAGCCCCGAGTTTGTCACGGCGGCCTGGCCGGTCAGGTACCATCCCGCTCCCGCGCCGCTCTGGTCGAAAGCCGAATGGCGCAGCACGGTCCAGCGGTTTTGCAGCTGGCTTTTGGCCAGTTTGATGACGGTGATCGAGTGCGCGGGAAAGAGGTGGTCGAACTCCTGTCCGACCGCCGACTGGCTGTGCGCGATCGCAACGTCGTTCAGATGCGTTTTGAAGTTGTTCGACCAGACGTGCGGGCCGTTCATCTCCCAGATGTCGGCGACCCCGGCGTGCTGATAGCCAAGCGGCACAATATGGGCCGTCACGTCATCGGCCGCGCTCAGATTCGTGACGCACATCAGCAGCGCGTCGTCCGCGTCGCGCGAGGCCGTCGCCTGCAGCGCCTTGCGCGTCCCGCGGCTGGTGCTGGCGCCGGCCGGATTGTTCGCCGTCCAACTGGCCAGCAGGCGCGTGTCGCGCAGCCGGTCCAACTGCGTCATGCCGACCGCCATGGTCGACAGGCCGAAGCTGGTGTTGCCCGCGCCATAGTGGAACAGCACGTGGTTGGTCTGGTCCGCCGAGGCCTTGTCGGTCAGCATGTGCTTCATGGCCATCGGGCAGCCCTGCTCGGCGAGGTACTCATAGAGGAGCGAATACCACATCGCCTCGCTGATGGTTTGGCCGTCGATCGATTCGCCGGGGTCGGGCGTCGTGACGGCGATCAGCGGGTGGCCGCATTCGGTGACGGCCATCGAGCGGCCCTTGCCGGCGCCGCCGGCGGAGTCGCGGATGTTCGTCAGCGAGTCGAGCGTGTTGCGCACGGCGTACAGGGGCTGGGTGACCCACCAGTTGTGCGCGTCCGTGCGGGTGTCGGCGGTGGTGTCGGCGGGGTAGTAATGCTTGACCAGCCCATCATAGGGATGCGTCGTTCCCATGGTCTGGCAGAACTCGGGAGTGTTGAGGCTGGAATACACCTGAATCGTCGGGTCGGCCGCCTTCATCGCCGCGTAGAAATCGACGAAGCCGTCGTGGGGGCCGGAGGTGTAGGTCAACGTGATCGTCTGGCCGTTCGGCGGAATCGCTCCGTGGGTCCCGTTGCCGAAGGCGATCCGGCCCGTCGCATAGTCCAGCGTGTAGACCTTGGCCGTGGCGCTCTGGCTGGACAGATTGTCGACGCGCGTCCACTGCTCGGCCCCGACGAAGAGTTGTTCGCCAGTCGCGACGGGGGGATAGCGCGCGTATTTCACCTGGTTCGCCGTGCCGTCGCTCTGCGCGGCGGCCGGGGCGAAGCTGGCGTATTCGACCACGGGGTCCTGCGTCCAAGCGATCGACCCGCCGAAGCAGAACAACTGCGCGTAATTGCTCTTGTTCGAGAACTCGGGAAACAGCCAGTAGCTCTGCTCCTCCAGGTAATACTCGTTGCCGACCTCCCAGTGCTGGATGCCATAAGGCGCCGGGTGGCCGTTGGCGGCGCGCGCGTCGGCCCAGGCCGTGCCGCCGTTGGGGTTCGTCCCCGCGGGCGCGTTCATGTATTCGACCCAGTCGGCGGCCTCCTGGGCGTTGCCGGTGGCGAAGTTGGCCATGATCACCCCGTGGCCGCCGATGGCCTCGAGCAACCGGCCGAACTCGTCGGGGCCGTATTCGTTGTTCTGCGTGCCGAACCAACTCGACACTTTGGCGTAGGCGTTCTTCGTGCGGCCGGCCTGAGGGCCGATGGCGCGTTGCCAGTGGTAGACGTTGCCGATCGTGCCGCCGGGAAAGCGCAGGATGCCGGGGCGCATCGTGTTCATTTTGTCGAGAAAGTCGGCGTAAAACTGGAAGGCGCCGGAGACGACCTTCCCGGTTTCCAGACCCTGATTGTCATAGCGGTGGTTGGCGCCGAAGGCCGTGTCGGCGAGCCGCCCCCGCTCGTTGTAGGCCTCGACGACGATGGTGGGCGTCTGCGCCACGGCAGAGCGGAGACTGGCGCCAACCAGCGCCACCGCCAGGCAAATGCAGTCCAAATGACGCATGGATGGTCGCTCCCTGTGGATGTAGAGGAAGTATACCACGAAAGGACTTCGGCGCGTCACGCGATTCCTTGCTGTGTTCGTTCCTCCCCACGGACGGGGAGGAACTGGCGGCGCGGGCCGTTGCCGCGGGGCGCCGCGGACGTGGCTGGCGCATCTGGCGTGCGGGGCGGAATCCGCGCGTTGTGGAAATCGCGGGAGGCCAGCGAATTGGCGTACAAGCGAATCCGACGACGGGCCGACAAATGCGAGGGCGAAACGGATCCCAAGATTCTCCTCTATGCGCGGCATGTCATCGTCTTCGCCTCCGCGGACCCGGATCTGGGATCGACGCAGGCGTGCCGGCCACCCCAATGAGTGAACTCGTGCGCGGGGTTGCGGCAAACGAAAATCAAAGCTCCGGGCGCACGTCCCTCCTTCGAGGGAGAGAAGATCAAGCGGAAGCCTCCTCCGCGCGATTCTCCCCTGCCGGAGCATTTTGGGCTAAATCGCCCGTGACATTCGTCCGAAACCAACATATACGGGGCGGGAGGCGGTTTTTTGGACCGACCCGAAGGGGGGATAGGCGCGAGCAGGGGAGCGAGGCTTGCGCCTTGCTGTTGCGCGCCCTTTTCGCCCTGCGGATTTTCATCTTGACTTTTGGACTTACAAAGACACTATGAGTGTTATGCCTGAAACCGATTCCGCGAGACCCCGTGTTTCAACGACGCCCGGCCCCGTCCCGGCGGATGGCGGCCGGGTCCGCCTTACCCACGGTCCCCAGCGGCCCGATTCGACGACCCCCGCGCCGGAGCGCGCCGGGAACCACTTGCCGTTGCGCGCCAAGCCGGAGTTCTACCGCAAGTCGCTGTACGCCATCCTGTCGGATTCGACGGGCATGGAGGATGCTGCCCGCAACGCCCGGCGCATCGTCGACAAGTTGGAGAGCACGCAAGCCAAGCAACTGGGCCGCGACCTCCGCCCCGAGGAGTCGCGCGCGGTGCGGCTGGCGGCCTTTCGCGACATGCGCGTCGCATTGCTCGCCTTGTCCGTGTTGATTGGCTCGCAGGGGCGGGCCACGGAAACTTACATGCGCCGCTCGAAGAACGTGGTCTACCTGCGGTGGTCCGTGGAAAGAGAGATCCTGATGCTGCACTGGCGGATCGACCAGCGCGCGCTGGAGGAGCGCCAGATGCGCAGCGGCCTGCGCATGCCGCGGTTCCTCGAAGAAAGCCTCAACCTCGAGGGGCTGGGCTGAGCGCCCTGGCGTTTCCGCCGTCCCCCGAATGCCTGCCCGAAGAGAAGCCGATCCCGGGGATGATCTTTCCCGGGTCTTTCCGCGGCGCCCGTCTCACACCGTCCGGCTGAAATGCCGCGCGCCTTCGCGTTGGGCGCGAAGGTGGGCGTCGAAGACCATCGCCACATTGCGCACGAAGAGCTGCCCGAGGCCGACGACGTAGAGCCTTTTGCCGTCGCGGCGCAGGAAATCGCCGCGTTCGAGTTCGTCGAGCTCCGGCCGCTCGACGGCGAAGTAGGCCCGCGCGTCGATGCCGAAGCGCCGTTCGATCTCGGCGAAATCCACGTAGAAGTTGCACATGACGCTCTGGATCACGTCGCGGCGGATGCGGTCGTCCGGCGTCATGCGATAGCCGCGTTCGGTGGCGAAGCGGCCGGCGCCGATGGCCTCGTGGTAGCGGTTGAGCTTCTTCGTGTTCTGCATCGAGTTCCCTTGCAGTTCGCCGATAGACGAGACCCCCAGGGCGATTGTGGCGTTGGTCGGGCGCACGGTGTAGCCCATGAAGTTGCGCGCGAGCCGGCGGTCCTCGAGCGCCCGCGCCAGGTCGTCCTCCGGCACGGCGAAATGGTCCATGCCGATCTTCACGTAGCCCGCGCCGAGAAACTTGTCCATCGCGCGTACGAACAACTCCAGTTTCACTTCCGGCGACGGCAGGAGCGACGGATCGAGCAGCGCCTGATTTTTCTTCATCCACGGCAGATACGCGAACGAATACAGAGCCACCCGTTCGGGGCGCATGGCGATGACCTGGTCGAGACTGCGCTCGAACGTCTCGGCGCGCTGGCGCGGCAGGCCGTAGACGAGATCGACGTTGATGGACGTGAACCCCAGGGCGCGGGCGATCCCAAACAACCGCACAGTCTCCTCGACGGTTTGGTCGCGGCGAATCTCGCGCTGCACCTCGGGGGTCAAGTCCTGCACGCCCATGCTCAGGCGGTTGAAGCCCATGTCGCGCAGCGCGCTCATGTGCTCCTCGGTCGTCACGCAGGGATCGACCTCGATCGCCACTTCGGCCTGGGGCTGGATCTCAAACTGGCGCGCGATGGCGCGGTGCAGACGGCGCAGTTCCGCCGGCGTCTGGTAGGTCGGGGTGCCGCCGCCGAAGTGCAGTTGCGCCACTCCTCGCCGATGGGGCAGGCGCGCGGCGACCAACTCGGTCTCGCGCTCCAGGGCGTCGAGGTAGCGCCGCGTCGCCGCGCGGTTCCGGGTGATGATGACGTTGCAGGCGCAAAAAGCGCACCGCGCCTCGCAGAAAGGAAGGTGAACGTAAAGCGACAGGGGGGACGCGCCGTCCCGATCAGCCTCGGCCAGATCGGCCTCATAGTCGTCGGGACCGTAGCGTTCGCTGAATTCCACCGCGGTCGGATACGAAGTGTATCGCGGGCCGGGCCGGTCGTATTTCCGGATCAACTCGGCCGTCAGGGGCATTCGTTCGGCCATCGTGCTCATCCATGCGGTTGCTGGGAGCGCGGG
>JAPLSS010000712.1 GCA_026398515.1 Candidatus Sumerlaeota bacterium
GGCCGCCGGGCTGGAACTGGACGCCGGGCGGGTCGCGGCGTTTCGCGCGGCGTTGATCGAATGCGTGCGGGAGCGGATGGGCGCCACGGCGCTACGGCCGGAATTCGTCATCGACGTCGAGGCGCGGATCGAGGATCTCCCCCTCGACGCGCTCGAGGCGCTGAGCGACATGGAGCCGCACGGCCCCGGCAACGCCAAGCCGATGGTCCTGTTGCGCGGGGTTCGGCTGAGCGAGCCGCCGCGCATCGTCGGAAGCGGCGGCCATCTGCGCCTGATGCTGAGCGACCGCGGAAGGACGTTACAGGCGATCGGCTTCGGTCAGGCGCGCCACGCCGGCTGGATCCGCCGCCACGCCGGCGCCTTCGACGTGATCGGCCAGCCATCGATCAACGAGTACAATAGCCGCCGCTCGCCGCAGTTGGAGATCAAGGACATTCGCCCGGCGGGGCAATGAAGCCGCGTTTCCCGGTCCGGCGTGAGATGCCCGGAATCCCAGGCGGGAAAGCCTGCGCCACGAACGGCGGCCACTTCTCCGGTCTCCGACATTCCCCGTGACAGTCCTTTGTTCCGCGGCCATCCTGCGGACGCGATGCTCCCGCAACCCGAACAGGACCCGACTCCCTCGAATCGTCGGTTCTCGGCGGCGGCCGCCGACGTGGGGTGGGTCTGCCTGCTGCTCGCGGCGTTCTACGCCTGGCCGCTGCTGGCGCCGGGACTGAACTACCGCGGCGGCGATCCGGTTCTCTCCGCGTACCCGTATCGCTATCTCTTCCGCGAATCGGTGTTGCGGCATGGCGTTGTGCCGCTGTGGAATCCGTACTCCGGCGGGGGGCTGCCGTCGCTGGCGGCCTATCAGGGCGCGTGCCTGTACCCGCCGCACGGGTTGTTTCTGATCATCCCGTCCATCGGTTTCGGCTGCCGTCTCCTTCTGTTTCTTCACTACCTGCTGCAAGGGGCCGGCGCCTACGGGCTGGCCCGGTTCGGCTTGGGAGTTCGGCGGGGGGCGGCCGTGTTCGCCGGAGTGGCCGTGGGCGCCTCGGCGTTCAACGCGGCGCACGTCGAGCATTTCGTCATCATCGAGTCCTACAGTTGGATTCCGCTGATCCTGTGGACGTGGATCGAGTTTCTCAAGCGGCCCGGCGCGCGGCGACTGGCCGCCCCGGCGCTGTGCCTGGCGTGTTCGATCCTGGCCGGCCACTCGCAATCGTGGCTCTACGCGCTGGACGCGATGGGGCTGCTGACCGTGTTTCCGCCCGTCGATGCGCCGTGGAACGGATGGGCGGGCGCGGCCAAGCGGCGGCTGACGGCCTTGGGCGGGTTGGCCGCGGTCGGCGCCCTGGCTCTGCTTCTGACCGCGGCGCAACTGCTTCCGACGATGGAGATGGCCGGCTACTCGGAGCGGCGCCGCGACCCGCCGGACTATGGAGAGGCCTCCTCCTTTCCCCCGCGGTTCTTCCTGCATTACCTCCTGCCGGGACGGCTGCCCCGCTACGACGAGCCGCACGATTCGGAGACCAATCCGGTGGAGATGGCCGCGTTCGTCGGACGCGTGACGGTTCTGTTGGCGCTGGTGGGATTGGCGGGAGTCGTCCGGCGCGCCTCAACCCGCGCGCTGGCCGTCTGGGCGCTGGCGCTGGCAATCCTGGCGACGGGGAAGTTCGGGCCGTTTGATGGGGGGTTGTTCCGTCTGGCCGAACACGCGCTGCCGGGGTGGCACGGGTTGCGCGTGCCGGCGCGGCTGTTGGGCGTGGCGAACATCGCGCTGGTCCTGCTGGCCGCGCAAGGGCTGGACCGGATCGGCGCGCTTCGGCCGCGCGCGGCCTCCCGGTTTGGCGTCCTGGCCGCTCTGTGCTGCCTGCTCGCGCTGGCCGAGCAGATTCCGGTCAGCGCCCGCCTGCCCTTGCGCCATCCGACGCCGGAAACGGAGATTCCCGCGTCGGCGTCGCTCCAGGCTTGGTTCAAGGCGCATCCCGGGGAGCACCGCGTCTTTCAACTGACCGACATCGTGGACATCTCGCGATACGATTCGCTGGCCGGCGCGGCGCGCGAGGCTTTGCTGGAGCCGAACACGTCGGTCTACGCAGGGGTGGGGACCCTGACGTCCTACGTCGAAGGGCTGACGCCTCTGTTGGGCGTCGAGGAGCTCCTTCGGCTCTATCGGCGAAATCTGTACTCGCCCCAGCCCGATGCGCGGCTGCTGGGGCTGATGAACGTGCGCTATCTCACGGCCGACAAGCCGATCACGGCAGACGGCTGGGAGTGGGTCGACTGGGCGCAGCCCTGCGAGCCGGACCGCCGCCCGGTCGCCATCTTCCAGAACACGAAGTTCCTCCCGCCTGTGGCCTGGGCGGCCGACGTGGAGGAGAGTCCCGGCTCGTCCATGCTCGACGGCCCGGGCGACTCCGGCGAAGCGCTCCAGCCGGCGCCCGGGCGCCGGCCATCCGCGCCGCGCCGCGACAGCCCCACGCCGGCGATCGCGATCCGTCGCCTCTCGCCAAACCGCTTGCAAGTGGACAAGCCGGCCGAGGCGGAAGGCGATCTCGTTTTCTCCACCAGCGCCTATCCCGGCTGGACGGCGCAATGGGACGGCGGCGCGGAGCCGTTGCGCGCGCAAAACGCCCTTCAACTGCGTTTCCACGCCCCCGGCGGCGTTTCGCGCATCGACCTGGTGTTCGATCCGTTTTCGTTCCGCCTCGGTCTGTTCCTCTCGCTCTTGGCATGGAGCGCTCTGGCGGGGGCGCGATTGACATCTGGGCGCGCGCGCCGGTACAATGAAGATGAGTGAAGATGGAGGCGCCTGACGTTCGGAGTGCGACCTTCAGGTCGTATCGGTCGCATAGGACTTATCGGACTTATGGGACGCAGAAGACCTATCGGCGCGGAAAAAGAGGGCGCCGCCGAGGCAGCCGAACTGTTCGACCTGGAGGGCATTCCCGAGCCGGGGCAGGTGGGCGACGATCGGCGGGCGCTCCCGCGCGCAGGGGCGGATCAGGCGTCCATCCCCGACGACGCGGGAGCGGGCGCGCCGCCGGATCATCTCTTGAAAGGGCCGGCGACCGAGAAGCGCTATCGCTCGCTCAGCGGCGGCCCGCCCAAGGAGGCCCTCGGGCCCGCGGACTCGCGCCCGGCGGATACGGTCTTCGCCATTCCCGAGGAAGACGCCGAGGAGGTTCATCGCGTCGAAGCGCCGAAGTCGTTCGCGGCGTTCGACCGTGCGCTTTCTCTCGTGTTTGCCTTTGGCGCGTTCATCCTGGTCGTCTGCTCGTATCATGGCATCGGGTTTTCGTGGGACGAGGGGTATTACTACGTCGCCGCGCGCTCGACGCAGGCGTGGCTCCATCTGATCCATACCGACGGGCTGAGCGCCTTCAGCCGGGAGAACATCGACAAATACCTCGGCCCAGGCCCCGACATTCCCGACCAGCCGTCGGGCAACGTGCCGGAGCTGCCGATGGTCCCCAAGATCCTCTACGCCGTCGGCCTGTCGATC
>JAPLSS010000793.1 GCA_026398515.1 Candidatus Sumerlaeota bacterium
GACCAACAAGGTCTACGGCGCGCTGGAGCGCTTTGCGGCGCGCGAGACAGCCACGCGCTGGGAGTTCCGCAATCTGCCGAACGGCGTGTCGGAGGACTGTCCGCTCGATTTCCACAGCCCCTACGGGTGCTCGCGAGGCGCGGGCGATCAATACGTGCGCGACTACGCGCGGATCTACGGGCTGCCAACGGTCGTGTTCCGCCAGAGCTGCATCTACGGGCCGCGCCAGTTCGGCGTCGAAGACCAGGGATGGGTCGCCTGGTTCGCCATCGCCGCCCTCTTCGGCCTGCCGCTGATGATCTACGGCGACGGGAAGACGGTGCGCGACCTCCTGTTCATCGACGACCTGGTCGACGCCTTCGAGCGCGCGCGGCGGCGAATCGACAAGGTCCGCGGCCAGATCTTCAACATCGGCGGCGGGCCGCGCAGGCGCGCGTCGCTGCGGGAGGTGATCGCGCTGCTGGAGCGGCTCGCGGGGCGCACGATCAAGCCGGCGTTCCAACCGGCGCGCCCCGGCGACCAGCCCGTCTACTATTCCGACATCCGCAAGGCCAAAAGGCTGCTTGGCTGGGAGCCGCGCGTGGACGTGGACGAGGGCGTCGGGCGGCTGGTCGAGTGGCTGCGCGAGCGCCACGCCGACGTCAGGGCGGTCCTCAGCGAGCGCAAGGCCGCTTCGGGAGGATCTCGATGATCCGCCCCGAGGGATCGCGAAAGCGCCCTCCGTGGATCGTTCGCGTTCTGCAAACGGCAAGACGGCGGCTCAGGATGTCCGCGCCCGCGGAGCCGGCGGCGCGCGAGGCGACGCAATACCCCGGCGTCTTCGGCCGAATCCACCGCAACGACACCATGGTTCCCGGCTTCTCGCCGGAAGCGCTGGCTCACTACCAGGCCGTCGGGAGCGAAGCCTGCGCCCTCGTGGAGCAGGCGCTGAGGCGAACGGGGCGCGCGCTCGGCGATGTCCGATCGCTGCTGGACTTCGGCTGCGGCTACGGCCGCGTGCTGCGGATGCTGGCGCAGCGCATGGATCCGGCGAAGATCGCCGCGTTCGAGGTCGATCCGCGGGCGCCGGCCTTTTGCGCGGCGGAGTTCGGAGTGCAAGCCCTGGGCATCAACAAGGCCTGGGACTGGGCGGCGGTTCCCTTTGGACAGTACGACGTGATCTGGGCCGGCTCGATCTTCACCCATTTGAATGAAGCCGATTTCCGCTCCACGTTGGCCCTGCTGAGCGGCCGGCTCAACCCCGGCGGCCTCCTCGTGTTCACCACGCACGGGCAAGAGGCCCTGCGGCGCACGCCGACCGCGGGGGGAGCGCGGCTGGCCGCGTTGGTTCCCCGGATTTGGACGGAGCTGGATCAGAGGGGATTCTGCTTCCTCCCGTACGAGCCGGACGAGCTGGAGCACATCCTTCCCTTCCCCTATCCGGCGGGGCGGCAATTCGGCGCCACATGGGTCAATGAATCCTACGTGCGCGCGGCGGCGCACGAGGCCTCGATGGGCCGCCTGGAGTTCCTGGCCTTTCAGCCCCAGGCGTGGGACAACCTCCAGGATGCGTTCACCTTCCGCCGGCGAGCCGCCTGAACGCCCCTCGCCGCGCGGCGCAACGCGGGCCTGTTGGGGGCCCGTTTCCGCGCCGCTCCGGGCTTGACACAGGCGGCGCTTTCGTTTTCCATAGCGCGTCTCTTTCCGCGCGAGGGCTGAAGTAGCTCAGTTGGTAGAGCAGCGCACTCGTAATGCGCAGGTCGAGAGTTCGACTCTCTCCTTCAGCTCCAACTTCCCTTTCCCGCCTCGCCGCACAAGTTGGGATCGATGCCTCCGCGCTCCGCGTCGCCGCGTCGCGCCCCGCGCATTGCGGGTTGCGAGGCCCAGCCCGTTGGTTTAATAATGCCGGCGTCCGGTCGAGTGTGCGCTCGGGGCCGAGATGGGCTATTGTCTATGGACGACGCGCGCGAGACCCTCGAGGCCTTGGCGCGCGTGCCCATCACCGCGTGGAACTATACGGGCGAGGCGCCCGGGGTTCGCCACATGGGCCCCATGGCGCAAGACCTTTACGCGTCGTTCGGCCTGGGCGCCGACGACAAGTCGATCTGCACGGTCGACGCCGACGGCATCGCGTTCGCCGCCATCCAGGGATTGCATGAGGAAACCCGCGCGTTGCGGCGCGAGAACGCGGACCTCAAAGCCGCCCTCGCCGATCAGGGGCGCCGCCTGGAGGCGCTGGAAGCGCGGGCGAAGTGAGAGGCGGCGGCGGAGAGGGGCGCGGCAAGAGACATCCGAAGAAGGCAGGGGTTCTATGAAACGCTATGGCATTTCGAGCTGGATCGTCCGGAACCTGGAGCCGCGCGCGGCGGTTGCGGCGCTGGGCGCGTCGGGGTTCCGCGAAACCGAGCTGTCGGCGGCCGAGGGGCAGCTCGTGCAGGCCTGGGAGAGGGATCCGCAAGGCATTTGCGGCCAACTCAAAGCCGCCGGCCTGGCGGTGCGCTCCATTCACTGCCCGCCGCGCGGCTACGGGCTGTGCTCGACCGACGCGACGGCGCGCCAGGCGTCCTACGAGGCTTACATGGAATACTTCGACGCCATGCGCCGCGGTGGTATCGAAGAGATCGTCGTGCACCCGTGGATCGGGAGAGACATCGCCCCCGAGGAACGCCCCGAGGCCCCCAAGGCGCGGGCGATGGAATCGTTGGCCATTCTCGCGGAGAGGGCGCGGCGCTTCGGCGTGAAGCTGGCGGTCGAGAACCTGCCAGGCAAGGCGCCGAACCTTCCGGGACAGACCGTCGAGGAGTTGCTGGAATTGATCGAAGGCCTCGGCGGTCACGTGGGCCTGTGCCTCGACACGGGCCACGCCTACATGCGCGGGCTGGACCTGGTGGACCAATTGAAGAAGGCGGGAAAGACACTGTTCTCGCTGCACATGCACGACATCGGCCCCGACGGAAAGGACCATTTCATCCCCGGCGAAGGCGCCTACGACTGGGGGCCGTTCCTGACGCTGCTCGACTCGGACCACGCCAACGTCGTGCGCACGATCGAGGTCAAGCCCCCGGAGTCCAACGACATCATCGCCGAGCGATTGCGCAAAGCGGCGGCGGTGAAGGACGCGTGGGAGAAGAGATAATGCCTCGCGCGGAGACGCGGAGACGCAGAGAAGAAGTCCGAGGCTTTTCTCCGCGCCTCCGCGTCTCCGCGCCTTTGCGTGAGATATCACCCATGGAAAAGAGGGAGTTGCGATGCGGATGAGACTTGTGACGTCATGGTTCCTCTGCATTTCGATCTCCTGGGCGGCGGACGTCGGCAAGAAAGCCCAGGAGACCGTCATCCCCATTCCCAACGGCGGATTTGAAATGGAGAATGACCTGAAGACGATCAAGGAGCGCGTCGTGGCGCCGCTGATGAAAGGCAGCGCCAAACCGGAGGAAATCAAAAAACTGATGGGTTCGCTGGCGGCCGACGGCCACTGGCCCGACATCAACTACCACGACACGCATCGCGCTGCCTGGCAAACCGACCAGCACGTGAGCCGCATCCTGGCGATGGCCAAGGCGTGGAAGCTCCAAGCCAGTCCGCTGAAGGGCGACGCCGCGCTGAAAGCCGCGCTGGACAAGGCGCTCGCCTACTGGAACGCGAACGACTTCCAGTGCCCCAACTGGTATCAGAACAAGATCACCGTGCCGCGGCTCCTGGGCCAGACGCTGCTCGTGCTGGAGGGCGATCTGTCGCAGGAGTTGTGGGACGGGGCGCTCCAGATCATTCGCCACGGCCAGTTGGGCATGACCGGCGCCAACCTGACCTGGCTCGCCCAGGTCAACATCATGCGCGCCTGCCTGGAGAACAACCCCGGACTGGCGATGGAATGCTTCCAGCGCGTGGCCGATGAGATCCGCATCAGCCCCGCCGACGGCATTCAGGCCGACTTCAGCTTCTACCAGCACGGCAGGCAGTTTTACTCCGGCGGCTACGGGATCGGGTTCGCCAACGACATCCCCGGGTTCGTGGCGCTGGCGCGCGACACGGGGTTTCAACTGCCCAAGGACAAACTGGAGATCCACGCGCGCTACCTGCTCGACGGCGAGCAGTGGATGATCTGGAAGGGCCTGTTCGACTACAGCGCCTGCGGACGCGGCATCACGCGGAAGAGCGGCGGCGGCGACAGTGGCGCGAAGATGGCCAACTCGTGCGAGTCGATGGCGCAGGCCTGTCCCGACCTCCAGCCGGATCTCGAAGCCGCCGCCAAGCGCCTGCGCGGCGACAAGGACGCCCGGCCGCTCGTCGGCAATCGCTCCTACTGGCGTTGCGATTACATGGCCCACCGCCGGGCGGACTTCTTCTCGTCCGTGCGCATGACCTCGAACCGGCTGCTCCAAACCGAGATCGTCAACGACGAAAACCAGCGCGGCCAGTTCCTCTCCGACGGCGTGCAATACGTCTACCGCACGGGCCAGGAGTACAAGGGGATCTTTCCCGTGTGGGATTGGCGGCGGCTGCCGGGGATCACCTGCGAGCAGAAGCCCGAGCCGCCGCAGGTGTCGAAGGACAAGATCCGATTTGGCGAATGCAGCTTCGTCGGCGCAGTGAGCGACGGGATGTGCGGGATGGCGGCGATGGATTTCGCCCGCGGGCCGCTGGCGGCGCGCAAGGCGTGGTTTTTCCTCGATGGCGAAATCGTCTGTCTCGGCGCGGGCGTCTCGTGTTCGAGCGACAATCCCGTTCTAACGTCGGTCAACCAATGCCTGATGAAAGGGCCGGTCACGGTCTTCGATGGTTCAAGGGCCAAGGAAACGCCCAGGGGCGAGCAGACGCTGGCGGCCTCGTCGTGGGTGTTCCACGACGGCGTCGGCTATGTCTTCCCCGACCAGAGCGGAGTCCACTTGAGAGCGGATGTGCAGAAGGGCAGCTGGGGCGACATCAACTTTCAGTACTCGAAGGATGAGGCGGCGCTCGATGTCTTCAGCCTGTGGATCGACCACGGCGCGCAGCCGACGGACGCGGCGTATCAATACGTGATCGCCCCGGCGGCGGCGTTGGAGGAAATGGAAGACTACGCCACGGCGCTGCCGTTCACGGTTCTACAGAACGCTCCGGCGTTGCAGGCGATCTGGAGCCAACCGCTGGGCCTGTGGCAGGCGGCGTTCTACGAGCCGGGCGAGATCAAGACGCCGGGCGATCTGGCGATCGCCGTCGACAAGCCGTGCCTAATGATGGCGCGGAAGATGGATCGGAAATTGGAGATCAGCGTGTCGAATCCGGAACACCAGCCGCTGGAGGTCATCGTCACGGTCAACCAGCCGCTGAAAGGCGAAGGCGCGGAGCCTGCGGGCGCCGGCGCCACGCGGATCACCTTCGTGCTGCCGGGGGAATTGTACGCGGGGCAGACCGTGACCCGTTCGTTCGAGTTTGGCGCGTAACGGCCCAACCACGAATGAACACAAATGCACACAAATGAGAAGAACGGATCTTGACGGGGGGCTAGCGTTATGGAACATTCACATATAGCACATAGATGTAGAGGATGTGGAGGGCGAGTCTGATGCCTCAAATGCACTTCTACGTTCCGGACCCTATGGCCAAGGAACTCCGCGCCCGCGCCCGTGCGCGCGGACTGACAGTTTCCCGCTACCTCGCGTCGGTTGTTCGTCGGGACCTCGGACAGGGGTGGCCGGAGGGTTTCTTTGAGAAAGTGGTCGGAGGATGGCAGGGAAAACCGCTGCGCCGTCCGCCCCAGGGCGATTACGAGGATCGCGAGGCGTTGTGATGTTCCTTCTCGACACAAACGTCTGCATTCGCATTCTCAACAAGTCCTCGAAGCCCCTGGTCGCACGGCTGCGAACCGAAGATCCTTCGGAGATCCACATCAGCGCGATCACCAAGGCGGAGCTGCTTTACGGTGCGCGTCACAGCGCGCGCCCTGCCGCGAACCTGCGGTTGCTCGATTCGCTATTTGCGGTTTTCGTTTCCTTGCCGTTCGACGATCCGTGCGCGGAACATCATGCTGCGATCCGCGCGGACCTGTCCGCTCGCGGCCAACTCATCGGCCCGCACGACCTGCTGATCGCCGCCACGGCCCTTGCGCACGATCTCACGCTCGTCACCCACAATACCAAGGAGTTCTCGCGGGTCATTGGTCTGCGAATCGAGGATTGGGAACGGTGAGCGCATAGAACCCGTCGCCATCATTTCGCGCCAATCATTCCGCGGATTCGTGTGTATTCGCGTTCACTCGTGGGCGGCAGTCCCTGTTCTTACTGCCCGCCCTTGCCTTTGCCGCCGCCCTTCTTGCCCTTGCCCCCGCCTTTCTTGCCGCCGCCGCCTTGGGGTTTCTGCGCGGGAGCGCCCAGTGGAGCGGCGCCTGGCGCGGCGGGCTGCATGACGGGCGTGGCGGGTTTAGGCGTTACGAAAGACTGGACCGCGGGCGCGGCGCCCGGCGCCAGAGGGGGAGCGGCGGCGCCCGGGATCGCGGGAGCCACGGCGCCCGGCCCCGCGGCCTGGGGCGGCTTGACCGCTCCCTCGCTGCTGCGAACCAGATCGCCCGGTCCATTAGGGCCGGAAGCCGGGTTGTAGAGCAAAGACGACAGTTTCGACGGCCCCAGATCCGTCTTGGCCGCGATGTTCGACACGCCGTCGGGGCCGACGCTCCACAGGAACCACTTGTTCCCGGTGGCGGCCAGCCCCGGATCGCTCTTCGGGTCGACCCGGTAGTAGAAATACGGCGCGCCGTCCGGGCTGAAGGGATCGGGGAGGGCCCTGGAGATGTAGGCGATCGGCGTGGTGAGGCGATATAGGGCCGCCGCGTTCTTCGGCCCATTCTCCCCCTCCTGGACGATGGCGGCCAATTCCGCCGACGGCGGATAGGCGTTCCAGTCCACGGAGTAGGACTCGATCGCCGTGGCCAAGCTGCGCATGTCCGCCTGCGCCCGCGAGACTTCGGACCTGCCCTGCGCTTCGCCAAACCCGGTTGCCTCTCCCAGATTCATTTTCCCGGCCACGCCGCCGATAACCTTGGCCAATTCCAGCGGCACGTAGGTCCGGGCTTGCGCGACCCCGCCGCTGAGAGTGGCCGTCATGGTGACGGGCGGGGCTTTGGCCTCCTTCAGCGCCGACAGGTCCGGCGGCGTGACGCCCGGCCCCGCCATCGCCGCCGTCATCCCGAAGAGCGCGGACATGGAAAGCATCGCTTTGATCACATCGAGATCCGCGTAGAAATGCGCTCCGCCGGGATAGGTCTTCTGCGCGGCCAGCGGCGCGGCCTGCGCCCCGGCGCCGGCCTGGATCTTGTTGATCGTCGCATCGATCAGTTCCGGGACCGTTCCCGAAACCATGCAGCCATTGACCACCGCGATTTCCACCGCGGGGACGATTTGGGAGAAATCCATCGCCGGCATGGGACGGCCTTGGGAGGCGGCGCCCATCGCCTGTTTCATCGCGGCGGCCATGTCCAACTTGTCCACGGAGATTCCGCCGACCTGGCGGGCGGCGGCGACATACGCTTGATCGACGCTGCCGCCCATCGTCCCCAACGCCTCGGACAGATTCTGCTTCGCCATCGCGAGGGCCTTGGCGTTGTCCTTCACCTTTGTCAAAGACAACTGCGAGGCGAAGCCTTTTTCGGGGAAATACGCCTCCATCGCCCCATCCGGCTCATACGCCTCCGCGCGTTGCGTGGATTCAATGCGCCAGACCGCGCGGAAGGCGCCGACGCCGGGCAGATACGCCGCCAGCGGAAACGCCGTCGGCGCCGGCTGGGAGCAGAACGCGGCCAGTTCGCTTTGGGCCTTGGGAAAGACGCCCAGTTGCAGCTCCACCCCCTCGCGCGCCATTTGCACGTCGAGGCTGACCGTGTCGACCTGCGCCCCTTTCGCCAGCGCCTCCATCGCCTTCTGGCCTTGCGCGCTGCCTCCGAACATGGCCCCCAGCCCCGTCAGCTTGGCCTGCGCCGCCGGCCACAGCGCGGCGACGTTGACGCAGACGCGGATGTCGGCCGCCGGCGGCTCGTCGTTGATGACGCGGAACTTGTCGTCCAGTCCCGCGGCCTTGATCATGATCTGGCTGTCGGGCGAATACAGGGCGTGATCGCCCATCGCGGCCACCGTCGGATCGTCCTGCAGTTTCGCCCCTTCGCCTTCCTTCAGCGGCATGAAGAACACCGCCGAGTATTTCTCGCCGTCCTGGAGAATGAAGGCGGAGAGGTTTTTCGACGTGTCGAGCGCGTCCTTGAACTTCACCATCCACTGCCCGGCGGGAAACCGGTGGATCTGCTCGTCGGTGACCTTCCCCGGCGCGACCGCCTGCGCGTAAGCCGAGAGCTTCTGCCACACGACCTCCAGCGGCGCGATCTTGGCGTACAGGACCACGTCCGGCGAGTCGACCATCGCCGGCGGAGCGGGCGCCGTCCGGCCCACCGATGCGACGAGAAGCCAGATCGCCGTCAGCGCAAACCGAACGCTTTTCCTAACCGGGATTGGATTGATGAGTGTGGACCACATGGACACGGGCCTCCTTGCTGTTCGGCGCCGATTCTCACCGTGTTCCGACCACTCGCGTGAGTTCGTAGTCCCGCCTTCCGGCGGTCATCGGGCCGACTGGCCGCGAACGAACACTGCTAAACCGCCTACCCGCGGGACTACGAACTCACGCGAGTCCTCGGAGCAGAGAATGCGAAGGGGGCTGTCCCCCTGCAAACGGCTTCGTGAGCCAGTGCGGGGTCAGCGGATGCGTAGCCCCAAAGGCAGTGAGGACAGCCCGGAACGGACTATACGCCAACCGGGAGCTCTCGCACAAGGCAGAACCGCTCTGGCGGAGAGGGCGGGATTTGAACCCGCGGTACGGATAAACCGTACACGCGCTCTCCAGGCGCGCTCCTTCGACCACTCGGACACCTCTCCGCGCCAGGCCGATCAGTAAACCGAAGACTCGGCGGCAATTGAAAAAGTCGGGCGAAGCAGCGCAGGCGTCCTCGCCTGCGGTCAGGGATAAGCCGACGGAGGCAGGCGCGAACGCCTGCGCTGCTCCGCGCTATCTGACTTTTGCCATTGCCTCCTCACTTCCTTTTTGACAAGGATCGCTCCGAAGGTCAAGCCTAGACGCGCGCGGAGTCCACATGATCGAAATCAACATTCCCGGCTTTCGCCATCTTCAACTGGCCCACCTCGTTTCGGATTACAACGGGACGCTCGCGGTGGATGGCAAACTGCTGCCGGGCGTTGGCGAGGCGCTGTCGGCGCTTGCGAAGGACATTCAGATTCATGTCATCACGGCGGACACGTTTGGCTTGGCGGCTCGCCAACTTGCCGGGCTGCCGGTCCACCTGACGATCACGCCCGCGGAATCTCAGGCGGAAGCCAAGCTGGAGTTCGTATCGCGGCTCGGCGCCGACGCCGTTGTCGGCATCGGGAATGGCCGCAACGACCGCAAGATGCTGAATGCCGTTGCAATCGGCATCGGTCTGATCCAAAAGGAAGGCGGCGCCGCGGAAGCCCTGGCAGGCGCGGACGTGGTATCTTCCAACATCCTTGACGCGCTGGACCTGCTGCGCAACCCCAAGCGCCTGATCGCCACGCTTCGTTCGTGAGTCATCCAGGCATGCCCGGGTCCGCCGCTTCGTTCCACTGGGCGGCGTTTCCCAGGATTCGCCGGGAGTGTGTCCGCATGTCGATTCGGCTGGCGGTTCCGGGGATCTGGCTGGCGATGTCGTCGCTGGCGGGCGCCGTCGAGATCGGCGCCAATGTGAACGAAGGCCTTCTCCTTCTGGAGCGCCCGTTGTTGGACGCAAGCCACACGTCCTGGGTCCGCGGCTTCGTGCCCGCGCTGGCCTTCACGCAGGGGCCGCGGCGCGTGGAGACGGACGAGGGGCTTGCCCGGATGCTGGAGGCGGCGCGCGACGGCCGGCGCGTCATCCTGAGTCTGAAATGGAACCTCAAGGCCGGCAACTGCCGCGTCCCGGCGCCGGACAGCGACACCGAGCGCGCATGGTTCGAATGGGTCGCGCGGCTGCTGGCCGCCTGCGATGGCAGGTTGTCCATCTTCGTCCTCGCCAACGAGCCGATGATCGACACGATGCCCGAGGACCTGGAGGCGGGCCCTGACGGCGTTGTGCCGTTCGCGCGCTTCACCGAGCGCCTTCTCGCGCGCGTCTCCGAACTCGGCGTCAAGGAGCGCGACGGCAAGCCGCTGCCCCTCTACCTCGGCGCCTTCACGCGACTCCAAGCCGAGCCCGTCCAGACGTCGCCGGCCGTGCGCGCCCTGCTTGACTTGTCCGTGCGCGACAGCCGCGTCGCCGGCGTGGACGTTCATTTGCACAACCGAACCCTCGACGAGACGCGCGCCGCGCTGGAGTTCCTGCGCAGCCAGGTCGCCAAGCCGGTCATCGTCACGGAGTTCTCCCTCGTGTGGCGCTACAAGGCGGCGCTGAAGCAACCCATCGGCGCCAGCGACAAGGGGCGCGCCTTCGCCGAGGCTCACGGGCTCGCCCCCTCGATGAAGGTCCTCGACTACCTGAACCACATCGTCGCGTCGCCGATTTCCCAAGAGGAATGGCGCGCGTTCCTTGCGTCGCAGCCGTGGTATGTCCCCGACTATCTGAGCAAGATGGCGGATATCATGAGGGAACACGGCGTCTCGGTTGCAGCGTACTCGTTCTCCCAGGGAACGGAGCAGATGGTCGCGCGCAAGGAAAGGATCAAAATATCGGCCGACCAACCGCCCTACGGTCTCAATCCGCTTTTCGTGCGGCTCTTCTGCAAACCGCCCGCGCCGGGCGTCGCGCCGGTCAACGCTTGGGTGTTCGACGACTACGTCCGCCTGCAGGCCTCAGCCCCTGATTCCCGGCCGTCGACGGAGTAGCCGGCCGAGCGGCGCATTCTTCCCGCGCCGATGCCCGTCGCGAGGTCCGTTTCTGGCCCCCCGTCCAATTGGCGGCGGAAGCGTATGAGCGCCCCCGCTCTTCTCAGAGCAGAGGGGAATACCCATTGGCGTTAGGATAAGACCCGATGGATGGAAGTAATGTCTTGGACTGCGGCGGCAAGTGTACAGACCGGGGACATGGGTGACACCTGTTCGGAGACATGGGTGACAGTGTAGAGTCATCCTCCGCATCGATTTGTGGAGGAGGAACCCATGCCTTGGAGCGAGAGGACCGCCATG
>JAPLSS010000230.1 GCA_026398515.1 Candidatus Sumerlaeota bacterium
ATCCTTCCCGTCCTTCCGCCGGGCGCCGACGAGTTCTCCACCGGGGCCGTGTCCCCTTCGAGCGTTGGAGGCTTTCGCATCAGGCGGCGAGACGCCGGCGTCACGAGTTGCGATCCACATCCTCTCCGTCCGGGCCGCGCCGCTTGGCCGCCGCGCGGACCCGCATCAGGTTGCGGAGGAAACGAATGTTGCCGACCAGATACCGCTTCCACAGGCGCCGCGGCTCGAGCGCCAGGCGCCACGCCCATTCCATCCCGCATCGGCGCATCCACACCGGCGCGCGCGCGCGGCGGCCGCCGGAATACTCGAACAGCGCGCCCACGCACCACACCACCGGCACGCCCAGCCGGTCCTTCCAGCGCGCGGCCCACTTCTCCTGCCGCGGCACGCCCATGCCGACGAGGAGCAGGTCGGGATGGGCGCGGCGGATCTCCTCGGCGACGGCGTCTTCGTCCTCGGGGCGAAAGAAACCGTCGCGCGCGCCGGCGATCTTCAGTCCCGGCGCCTCGGCCTGCCAGCGGCGCGCCGCCGCCTCGGCCACGCCCGGCGCCGATCCCAGCAGGTAAAGCGAAAGGCCCTGCTCGGCCGCCCCCCGGCAGAAATCGAGGATGAGGTCGCCGGCGTTGACGCGGCACGGCAGCGCCTGCCCCACCAGCCTCCAGCCCCACACCACGCCCATTCCGTCGGCGTACAACATGTCCGCGCGCCGCAGGATGTCGCGGTACTCCTCGTCCTCGAACGCGAGATTCACGTTGTGGGCGTTCAGATACGAAACCAGTCGCAGCCGCCCGCCGCGCAGCCCGGCCCACAGCAGCACGCAGCGGCAGAACGCGCTCTCGCACACGGGGTGCACGTTGAAGCGGGCGATCTTCGTGGCGACGGCGTCCATGGCGGCGGATCGTTCAAGGAAGCGGCCGGCATCCGGCCAATTCCAGCAGGGAGTTCAAGAAGGATTTGAATTGCGGGCACCGATTGGCGCTAATGGTCAGGTCTTTGCCTTTGAGGATGACTCGGGCTTCTAGCGTTTTCACATACACTCTTTCATGTTCCCGATAGAGCTGTTGCAATCGCCTGGACGGCGGATTCTGACTATTAACCGTTTCGGGATTAGGGCCGAAAGGACGGCGTTGGATTCCCAGTCTTGCGCAAATCTCCTTCCAATAGGGAAGAAGCCAAGCTTCGAAATCGAACTGCGCGGCATGGGCGCGGAATCGTGGGTCGTTAGGAGCCCGTTCCCTCAGGAAGCGTATTGCCTCCTCGGCGTTGGAGAACGAACGGCCGCTGCAAACGACATCAATCAGGGCGATTACCCCCAAAACGTCGGGGTTCTCCAGATTGTTGGCGACCTGGTCGCGCAGTTTCTTTTCATTGAGCAGGTTGGAGGACATCTCCTTCGAGCGCAAGCCCACCCGCGGGCGTTCCGCCTCGGAGCAACGGATATCTAGGAATGCGCGCAACGACTCTCTAATGGCCTTCTCCGTCTTGCCCTCTACCAGCAGGACGATCTCGCTCATGGCCGGCCTCCCAGCTCGCCCATCAGCCACAACTCGTTCAGCGTGAAGGACTCTAGCCACTTCTGAATGCTCAGGGAGGGGTCATCGCCTCGTTTCACACTCACCATGCCGTTCTCCAGATCCATGATGACAAGATCTTGCGGTTCGAGCCATCGGATCAACTGGTCCGAATGAGTCGCCACGAGAACCTGCGTTTTCGTCGACGCCTCCTGAAGCAAACCCGCCAACAGCATCAACAGCACGGGATGGAGCGACACCTCGGGCTCGTCCAGACAGATCAGCGGCGGGGGAGCGGGACTCAGAAGCATGGTCGCCAACATCAAGTAGCGCAGCATGCCTTCCGACAGCTCGTTCGGATAGCCGCTGTGAGTGCGGCTCTTCCACAACATGGTGGCCATGCCGCCGGCGACCACCGGAAACTCGAATCCTAGGAAGTCCTCGAACCCCGTCTGCACCGCCTCCTCAATCCGCTGGTATGCCTCTTCGTGATCCGTGCGAAGGTCGTAGAGGACGGAAATCAAATCTTCGCCGGTTGGCGCCGGAAAGCGTTTGGCTGGCTCCAACCGCTGCGGGACGCGAATCGGCGCTCTGGGGCTGATGTCGAGCGCGCCGAAATACCGCATGCCCAAAAGATAGGTCGACATGAGAAAGGCCGCATCCCCAAAGACGCGGTTTTGGGAGAGGATTGTCTCGGACTGGAAGGAAACCGAAAGACCTCCCGACGGAAGCCTTTCTGGCTTCGATGTGTCTTTCTCGATAATCGATTCTTTCCGATTCGGATCGTTCGCGCTCACCGCAAGAAGTCGCTCTTCCAAGTCAAAAGAACGAGGGGGAATGAGTTTGACCTTAAGGTCATACTCCAGCGAGCCAATTTCGCCAATCGCGGGAGGATGGATCAAAGGCTCCTTCACATCGTGCGCGAGGAGAAAACAAAAATGATCGGGTGAGCGCCCCGGCAGGCTCGTGATCACTCGTTCGATGCCTCCCCGCCGGGCCAAGCCATCGCCAATCTTGCCCTGCGCGGCTTCGAATAGAAGCAGGAACACGTCGATCACCGTGCTCTTTCCCGCGCCGTTGGGGCCGATCAGCACGTTGAGGGGGCAAAGACGGAGGTCGACATCCGCCAGGCACTTGTATCCGGTGACTTTCAATCGCGTGAACATGTTGCAGCCTCCAGACAGGCCTCCTTCGGCGGCGCCCGGCTGTCTCAAACGCCACAGACTCGCGAATCAGTAGCCGCCGTCAAGCTTTTCCGCGCTCCGCTCTTGACAGTGCAGCGGCATTGCGACCAAAAGTGCTTTTTCACGCGATGCTGACATAAGATCTGAAGGTCGCACTACAAACCAGAGGAGCGCCACGCCATGCCATTTCGCTACTGCCTGAACACCAGCACCATCAAGCCCGTCCCGACCATTTTGGAGAAGATCCGCATCGCCGGCGCGGCGGGGTATGACGCCGTGGAGTTGTGGTGCGACGACATCACCGCCCATGCGCAGGGCGGCGGGACGCTGCGCGACATTCGCCTGGCGCTCGACGACGCCGGGCTGGAGCGGCCCGATCTCGTTCACTTCCCGCGCTGGATGGACGCCGACGAGACGACGTGGCGGGAGAAACTCGCCGAGGCGCGGACGAAGATGGAGCAAGGCGCGGCCATCGGCGCCCCGCGCATCATCGCCGGCCCGTCGTGGTCGGAGAACCCCGACTACGATCTCGACGCCGAGCGCTATTCGAAGATCATGGAGTTGGGCCAGAAGATCGGCTGTCTGCCGGCGCTCGAATACCTGAGCATCTGCCCGAAGATGACGACGCTAGCCAGCCTTCTGGAAGTGGCCCGGCGCGCCAACCACCCGGATACGAAGGTCATCGTCGACTCGTTCCACATCTGGAACGGCGGCGGGTCGGTCGACGACATCGACCTGCTGAGCGCCGGCCAGATTCAGATCTTTCACATCAACGACGCCCCGCGCGGCGCCGAAGCGGGCAAGCTGGCCGATGCCGACCGCGTGATGCCGGGCGAGGGGATGCTGCCGTTGCGCGCGATGCTCGACAAACTGCGCGCCAAGGGCTGGTCGGGCTTCCTGTCGCTGGAGCTGTTCAACGCGGAATACTGGAAAGAAGACCCGTTGGCGCTGGCCAGGCGGGGGTTGGAGGCGGTGAAGGAGATCGCGGAACTCTAAGACCACGGCGCGACCTGCAAATGCGGTTCCTGGGAGCGCGGGTGTCCTCACCCGCCAGGAGTCGTATCCGAAGAAAAGAAACATCATTGCGGGTGAGGACACCCGCGCTCCCAGGAACCGCACCCGCGAGCTGCGGAGTCCCGATTGTCGAAGGAGGATGAAACATGAAGAGCCTTTCCATCGTCGTGCTGTGTTGCCTCGCCTGGCCGGTCGGCGCGACGGCGGCGGATTTGTCCAGCCTGGAGGTCTTCCAGAAAGGCGCGCCGCGCGCGTTTTTCTTCCGCCAGACCGAGGGATCGGCGGCGACCGGCTCTCTGCCGTTTGAGCAATGGGAGGCCCGCTTCCTGCCGCTGAACGGCGTCATGGGCAAGGCGCAGGACGAAGAGGTGCCGGGGCGTTCCGCCTCCGCCGCCTACTTCACCCGCTTCAAACAGGCGCATCCCGAGAAGGCGGTCTTTCTCCATTACAACGGCAACGCGCGCGACCCGCGCGACGGAGCGAAGTTCTTCGCCGGCCACTGGCTGTATTTCAACGGGTGCGGCATCACGGACGACATGCCCGCCGCGGAGGGCGAATCGACGATCCACGTCGAAGATCCCTCGCTGTTCGCGGTCAACATGGGCCGCTACAAAAACAAGAACGAGGACATCGGGATGTGCGTCCTCGGCGCCGACGGCAAGCCCGACTGGAACCAAGCCGAGCAGTTGGAGCTGCTCGCGGTGGACGAGGCGAACAAGACGTTGCGGGTCAAACGCGGCGCGTTCGGCACGAAGCCGCTGGCCTTCCAGAAAGGCAAGGCCTATCTCGCCGCGCACATGACCGAAGGCCCGTGGGGCGCGAAATCCAACCTCCTGTGGTTCTACAATTACTCCACCACCTGCCCCAAGGACCCGCGGGGCCGCACGTGCGCGGACGTTCTCGTCGAGGATCTCAACTCGCTCTTCCAGCCGGGCGGCGCGCTGGAAGCCTTCGACGGGCTGGAATTCGACGTCATGGGCTTCACGAAGAAGGGACGCGGCGGCGCGCGCGGGGCCGATGCCGATGTCGACGGCAAGTCCGACGGCGGCTACGTCGGCGGCCTCAACGCCTATGGCATCGGCGTCTATCGGTTCCACGAGCAACTGCGCAAAGCGTTGGGCGACAACCGGATAATCATGGCCGACGGCGCCGGGCCCAACCATCAGCGCTCCTTTGGCGTTCTCAACGGCATCGAAAGCGAAGGCTGGCCGACGCTGAGCGATGAACAGATTATCGACTGGTCGGGCGGGTTGAATCGCCACTTCTATTGGCGCGACCATGCCCGCGAACCGAAACTCAACTACATCAATCACAAGTTCCGCGAGGGCGACAAGACCTACCAGGCGCCGATGAACATCAATCGCCTCGTGCTGGCCGTGGCGCAGATGACGGACGCGGCCATCACCTTTAGCTCGCAGCCGCCCAAGCCAGAGATTTCGGGCATTTGGGACGAGCTGCGCATGGGCGAGGAGAACCGGACCAACTGGCTCGGCAAGGCGCTCGGCGAACCAATCCGGCTGGGCGTGCAAACGCCCGATTTGCTCAGCGGGGCTGGGCAGAGGATGACCGCGGAGTTTGTTTCCAGGTGGGCCTCGGAGGACGCGACGATCTCCGCCGGCGCCGACGGCAAGTCGCTCGTCATCGCCGCCAAGCCCGAAGTTCAAGCCGGCATGACGGTCGCTTTTCGCGGACTGAAGGCCGGCGAGGGCGACCTGCTCGTCTATGCCGAGATCGCCGCCGAGACCATGAAAGGCTATCCCGAGGCCATCCCGCGGCTGGTCTGGCTGGGCTGCGAAGGGGCGGGCCAGTTGATCCGCCAGAAAGAACTTCAGACCGGCATGATTCTCCGCGGCAAGAGCGAGCAGCCTCTCGACCCGGACACGGGCGCGACGGTCAAGTACGTCGGCGCGACCCAACTGGGCGACGAAACCCACGAAGCCTATCAAATCCATCCGCCATACAGGAATCGCGCTGCCGGGGCGGTCTACTGGGAGGAAACCGCTGTCGTTCCCGAAGCGCCCTGCGCGCTGGAATTCTGCGCCGGCCTGCGCGAAGCCCCAGGCAAGAGCGATGGCGTTGTCTTCAGCATCGAGGTCATCGACGGCGGCAAGAAGGAGGAGGTCTTCAACGAGTGGCACAAGGAGTTCGTTTGGAAACAGCACAAGGCCGACCTGGGGAAATGGGCGGGGAAGACCGTCACGCTTCGGTTCAGCGCCGACTGCGGGCCGAACGATAACGCCACCGCCGACCACGGCTTCTGGGGCGACGTCTACATCACGACCGGCGCTCCGCAGTTCCACCGCTCGCCGCTTTCGGCGGGACGCGTCATGGCCTTCGCGGGTAAGCCGCCGTTCCCCATGGAAGGCTACTTCCGCGACGCCGGGCCCGCGACCATCGACCTCACGCTTCAGATCGAAGGAACCGAGCCTGTTACGATTTCGAACCTGACGATTCACAGCGCCGCCGACGCCATGGCCCGCGAATTCGAACACGGCGTAGTCCTGGTCAACCCGTCGCTCAAGGAATACTCGTTCGCTCTGGCCAAGCTCTTCCCGAACGCGAAGTTGCGGCGCTTCCAAGGCACGGCGGGCCAGGACCCCCAAACGAACAACGGCCAGCCCGTCGGCGCGGCGGTCACGCTTGGAGAGAGGGACGGGTTGTTCTTGGCGAAGGAATAAGGACAAAGGGCGAAGGACGAAAGAAGAAGCGCAGGTCCATCGCGACGACCGGTTTGCGGCATAGACGTTCCAGCCTGCGCTCCTTGCCACGCCGAGTAATTGCGGGCCGCGCAGGCGGGAACGCCTACGCCACGAAGATCGTTGAACCTACGGCGACAACTCCCGGAAGCGCCTGCGAATTCCTGCCGGCGCGAAATGGCTTTGACCATTCGGGAGGGGATGAGGTATAAGCGCATTGGTTTGGCGATTCCTATTCCCTGCTAACCAGAAAGGAGGTGAAGAAGAGCATGAAGATGATGCAAGCAGTCGCGTGTGGGCTGGCCATGGCGTTGGCGGCGTCCTTTGCGCCGGCCGCGGAGTTTCCCCTGCGTGTCGCGCTGCTCTCGGAGGCGAAAGTCTCGTCTCTTCCGGGCGTGTCCGGCCTGTTCATCCAGCTCCTCAAGGACAAGCCGAGCGCCATCGCCGGCGCGCCTCAGGCCAAATCGGACAAGCCGTTGTACGGGTTCATCCCCGGCGAGGCAAAGGAGCTCCGCTGGGCGCTGATGCTCGACGAAACCGGCGGAACGGGAAAGGGGTACGACACCCTGATCCTTGATCTGAACCACAACGGCGACCTGACGGATGACGCCCCGATCGCTGCGCGACCCCTGCCTTCCCCGGCGGCGTCCCAGCCCGCCGGCTCCTTCTCCCAGCGGACGTTCGGCCCCATCGAGGCGCCCGTCGGCCCGGAGGGGAAGGGCAAAACCGCGCCGGTTTTCGTGCTGTCGATGGCGCCCTCGGGCGGTTCGTCTGAGGGATACTATGGGTACGCCCGGATTCTGCCCGGCGCGCGCCTGGAAGCCGACATCGCCCTGGGCGGCGCCAAGGAGAAGATCGCCCTGGTCGACGCGAACGGCAACTTGCGCTATGGCGACGCGCCGAAACGGCAGGAATACAATGCGCCGACGGCCGCCGACTCCTATCGCTACTATTCCTCCGGCGACATCGTCCTGCGCGACCGCGACGGCTCCGGCGATTTCGAGAGCGACATGTGCGACTCGGAATCCGAGGACTTCGCCCCGATGATGTACTTCGGCGGGAAGCCGTACTCGGTCGAAGTCGCCGACGACCTCTCCTCCATTCGCCTGGAGCCTTACGCGGGGCCGATGGGGCAGCTGGCCTCCGACAACTTCGATTTCGTCCGGGCGCTGTCGCTGGAACGCAAGACGGACGACGGCGCGCCGCAGTTGATCTCGGTCCAGCCGGTCAACGGCCTGCTCAAGGTCCCCGCCGGCGAATACGGGCTGTATCGCTGCGTGCTGAAGGCGGACGACCCCAAGACGGGGCCCGTCATGGCCCGGGGCATGCTTCGCACGAAGCCCGATTGGGTCAAAGTCGAGGCGGGCGCGTCGGCCGCGTTCCGTTTCGGCGCCCCCCTGGAACTGCGCGTCAAGGCGAGCCAACGGGGAGGCGGATCGTCGGCGGCGGGCGGCGGGACTTTCCTCAAGGCGCTCTCGGACGTCTTCGCCCCGTCGGCCGGCGGCCAGGCCGGCTCCACCGACCAGACCGTGGACATCAACGTCGAGGTCCGCGGCGCGGGCGATGAGACCTACGACGTGTACCTCAAAGGCGCGGGGCTAAAGGACCGCGCCATGCCGCCGAAGTTCAAGATCATCGACGCCAATAAGAAGGTGGTGGACTCCGGGCAACTGGAGTATGGGTGAGGCGGCACGTGTTCGCACTCATGGCGAGTGCCCGACAAGTTGAAAGGCCAGAAGGTCAGCGTCGAATCGGAGTTGGATCTCGCGCCGTTCAAGACCGTCAGCAAGTCGGCCGAGGTCCAGCTGTAACGATTCGTGTTTTGCGGAAAAGTGGTTGATGGCAACCGTTGATATGCAAGCCGCCGGCCGGGTCCCACGACCCGGCCGGCGCTGCGTTTGGAGTGTTGCGCGCGAAGCGCCTTGGAGCGCGGCGGCAAGCGCAGCGCGACGCCGCTTTGCATTGGGTTCGTTTGTTTCAAAAAGAAAGGGGGCGCTTCCCACAGCTAGGGAAAGCGCCCCGCTTCTTCTCCCCCATACCCGAACACCTCTGCACTCACGGCGCCAGGAGGATCTGAGCCGTCGCGAACTCTCCTTGCGAAAGACCATCCCAGGCCTTGAAGTTCAGGTAGAACACGAACGAACCGGCGTCAGGAAGGGTGAAGTCGGCCCAACCCTCGAAGAAACTGGCCTTCGACGCGTCGTAGACGAGCCCGCCATAATCGATGAAGGTCCAAGGCGCGCCCTGAGGATACGTTGAGGGACCATCCGCGGGCGTTATCCACCCGACTCCGTTCTGGTAGATGGCAATCTGCGCCATCCACGTGCCATAGATCTCCGGCCCCCAGTTCAGCCGCACCTGTCGGCCTCCACGATTCTCAAGCGTGGGCGTTGTGAGATTCTCTGGGCCAAGGGGGGTATGCGGCGTTCCGCTATAGAGGATGCCGACCCATGGGTTGTTGCAGCAATACCAATCGCCATCCGCATACTGGTTCGAAATCCAAACCGCATAGGCCCCCGACGCCCCAAGGTTCATCGTCCCCGCTCCAACGTACCAGGGGAAGGGGAGCCACATGGCGCCGTTCCACTTGCTGACCCATTCTTTCTTGTAGAAGTCGTACGCAAAAGCCAGGTACTGCGCGGGCGGTTGGTTGGAGTCGGTCCAACTGAATCCGAGCGAACCGCTGCCTTCGTCTGTAACCGGACCCAGGCTGGCCGCGCCCGGAGCTGGCGCAAGGACCGTGACCAAGCCATTCTGGGAGATCACCTCATTCCGCCACGCCAAGTCCTCTCCATATCGCCCGGCCAGTTTCGAGCGTGTCGCGCTCAACGGGTAGAACCCGCCGGCATCGTTCCCAATCGTGAAGTGAAGCACAAGCAGTTCGCCGGATCCCGACGGCAGCATGGTTCCCGCCGCGCTGAGCGCCACGGAATTGCCTGCCGCCAGGGACTCAATCCGCCAACCGTCGGCCCCGCTGACCAGGCCGCCCAAGTTGGCTCCAACGAACGTCAGGTGGGCGGAATCGTAGTTCAGCGCCAAGTCGCAGCCGGAGAAGTTGGTCGCGTCATTCAATGTAATCGGCACATCCACCGTCTGCCCTCGGACGCCTTGGGCAGAGCCAACCTGAACCGTGTAGTGAAGCGCCAAATCGCCCAGCCCCAGCCGGCGCCGTTCGCGCTTATCCCCGGCCTCCAGGGTCGTCGGGGTGATAGGCCGCCCAAGCGCGATGTCGATGATGAGCGCCACGTCAGCCGAGTCGATCTCTTTGTCTCCGTTGATGTCGCCCGCCATCATCTGCAAAGGAGTCGGAATGGTTCGGCCCACGGCGATGTCCATGGCGATAGCCACGTCCGCCGAATCCACCGCCTCGTCGCCGTTCAAGTCTCCCAGAATGTACTGCGGATCGACCGTGAAGGTCGATGTGTCCGAGTAATCCACCGTTACAGGCTGAATGTTGCGGTCATACAACTTGACGATATCAAAAGAGAGCGGACCGCTGGCCCCGGGGATCGCTCCAATCACCTTGAACTTCAGTTCCACGATCCACCCTACGCCGACCATGTCAAAAGCGTTGCCGGGATCGCCGGCCACGACGATCATTTTCACCAGATTGCCCACCACGTTGGTTTCAACGACCCATCCCTCCGTCAGGACCGTGGGGACTGCATCTTGGAACTCGAGCAGGTCCGAGGGGAAGCGCAACCAAACGTCGCCCGCCCGACCGGTGATTCCGGTGACCGCCGTCAGGTTGACGGGGATGGAGATCGTGGTCGCCTGCGCGCCGTGAACGTCCGGGGTCCAGGCGGCGATGTCCGCTCCGACTGTGGCCGAGGCCCCAACCGAGGGATCGCTTTCCGCTCCCCCCGTGTTCACGGCCGTGACGTGGTACTGCCACGTGTCGCCCGCGGTAAGGCCGGGGTGAGTGAACTCGGTGTTTGGAATCGGCGTGGGGGTCAGGAGCGTCCAGCTGGGCGCGCCCACCAGTTGGCCATAGACATTGTACCCCAGTAGATCGGCTTCCCCGTTGGGGTCCCAGTCGAGATCGATGGCTGTCGCGCCTCCGACCGCTATGAGTCCCTGGGGCGGAGCAGGCCGCGATGGGGCGGAGAGAGTGGTGAAGGTCGTTGGGGACGACCACGGGCTCCATGCAAGGTGGTTGTCCTGGTGCCTCACCCACCAGCTGTAGGTCTGGCCGTACTGCAAGACCCCTGGAGGTATGGAACACCAAACAAGATCCGCGCTGTCTATCCCGGAGTCGAAGACTACGTTGGCTCCGGAGTCGCGAACCTGCCATTGCGAGGCAGCATGCGTGTCGCCGGCATCCGGGTCGGAGAAACCCGAAGTCGAGCAGCCCAACGGTGGCGTCAAGGGAACGTCGGCGGCTCCATCGGGCGGAGAGTCATTCGTGGGCTGTTGCGGCGGGTTGTTTCCGCCCGCCTCGGCCGTTTCGAACGTCCAGATGTCCCCGGCGGCTTGACCCGCCTCGTTCTTGGCCACAACCTGCCAGCTGTAAACCGTCAGCGGCGCCAGTTGAGCCGGCGGCGCGTAGGAAGTCTGGGTCAGAAGCGTCGCCGTCGGCGACGTGGGCTTCAACTCCGCGCTTAGCCAGAGCCATAGGTCATATTGCGTGGCCCGCGCGGCGGCCCCCCATTGCAGCGTCGGGAGCAAATCGACCCCCGTGGCCCCGTCCGCCGGATCGGGATCCGTCGGCGAATTCGGCGGCAACGGATAGCCCCACTCGTAGGCCCCGATGTCAGGCGCCGAGCCAAACGGTCGAGCGTTGCCGTCGAGATCGACCGGAATGCCCAGATCCATGGCGGTGTCAATGCAAGGGGAGCCGGCTTGGATATGCAGATCTCCCGTCGAAGGGGATGCGAGCAGCGGGTTCTGGCCGGCGATGTTCCCGCCCCCGGCGCCGCCGGCCCCGTCGATCTGAGCCTCTGTGTTGAGAACGGTGGAACCCTCGTCCACGTAATGGCCCAGGGTGTTGCTGTAGAAAAGGTTATTGTAGATCTGTTGCGGATCGGAGGCTGCGTCCAGCTCGGAGATTCCGTACCCCTCGAAGGCGAGAATGCTGTCGGCGATCACCACGGTGTTTCCGCCAACCACCATGCCAACGGCGCCGCTGGACACCCCGGGAGCCGCAATTGTGCAGTGCTTGACCCACCCGCCCGCCAGCTGCGCGGCTATGCCCGTGTTGTTCCAGAGAACGCAGTTCGTCAAAAAGAGTTCGTCTCCCCACGTTCCCCCGGCATTGCCGGCCGACGCGCTGTTGGCGCTGATCCGGCATTGGTCAAAGACCCCGACATTGCCGTAGAAGCCGCCGCCTTGCCCTTGGGCGGCATTCCCCGCGACGCGGCAACGCGCCATTATGCAGACCGTTCCGCTTTCAGGCGCCCAGATCCCGCCGCCGTCTACATTCGCCTTGTTATAGGTTATGGTGCAATCCTCAAACGTGCCTGTTTGCAGGCCGATGAAACAAATTCCGCCGCCGTAGCGACCGGCCGTGTTTTCGGTCACTGTGCAGTTGTTCATCGTCGGAGCGCCATTGATGCCTCCACCGTCCCCATCAATCGCGGAGTTCTTGCTAATCGTACAGCCGGTCAAATCGCAATTCCCATAACAATAAATTGCACCACCGAAATCCGCCGTGTTGTTATGGATTGTACAATTACCTAATGTGATGCTGCCCGTCTCGTTCATGATTCCGCCAGCATACGCGGCGCTGTTCTCGCTAACCGTGCAGCCGGTCAGCGTGCACGTTCCGTAAATCCCGCCGCCGCCCCACCCGGCGCTGTTCCCCTTGATCGTGCAGCCGGTCAGTGTGCAGGTTCCGTTGATTCCGCCGCCAGCATACGCGGCGCTGTTCTCGCTAACCGTGCAGCCGGTCAGCGTGCACGTTCCGTAAATCCCGCCGCCACTCCCGGCGCTGTTTGCCGTTACGATGCAGTCCACAAGCGTCAGCGAAACGTTCGTCCACAGGCCGCCGCCGGTGTTTTGGGCCACGCAGTCTCGGACTTGGCAGTTGTTCAGGAGAAGGTCCGACTCGGCGTGCACTCCAGCTCCGTCCTGGGCTTGGCAGTTCAGGATGGAGATCCCATTCAATCCACATCCCGCAAGGCCAGCGCTTACCACAAAGCCGGCCCGATAGCCTTGCCCGTCCACCGTCGTCGGGTAGTTCTGCAGGTCCCGTACCCACCCCGCGGCGCGGTATCCCCCTTCCACCGTCATCCAGCCTTTGGTGAAAGTGGGGCTTTCCGTATAGGCCAACGCCATCCCACCGGCCACGCGGATTACCACCGGGCCATCCTCCACGCCGTCCGGAGCGGACAACAGGGCATGCGAGATGGTCTTCCACGGATGGGCGGCGGAGCCATCGCCCGGCGGAGTGTCGCTCCCGGTGGTCCACGAAACGTAGTAATACGAGGTGGCCAGAGCCGTTGCCGGCGGAAATGCCGCGACGGCAAGAACCGCCATGACGCAGGAAAAACTCCAAAGAGAGAATCGAACCCTTCCGACGCGGACTACCGTATTCATCTCGTTTCTCCTTCAATCAGATGCCCTGGCGCTTCGCCGCGCCTGGGAAGGCAAGAAGAGTGGGCCAGCCTTGGCGAGGCTGGCATTGGGTTGTGATCGCCGCTGTTCAGTCCACCCCGGCAGGGAGGACCTACTCGGATTACCAGGGCGGACATGGACATCCGTCTGTCCTGACAAGGAAATGCCTGGCGCGTTACGAATCTAAAAAAAAGACAGACAGCTCTCCCCCTCATTGTCTCCGGCGGGGAGATGGAGGAAAAAAGGCGGGGAACGACGCCAAGCATCGTTCGCTCCGGTGGAGCCAGAAGTTCCGATCCCTCACATCCGATAACAACCGACAAGGGGTCACGCTGAACCCAAACGACGAAATTCAACAACAAAGCTTCGCCTGGACAAATGTAACCTCCCGCCAGCGAATAAGAATGTCAAGTGCAAAATGGAATCATACTTTCCAGGGGCCGGCTTGAGGAGAGCTAACCACGAATGGACACGAATAGACACGAATACAGGAGAGAAAACGGTCAGAAGAATTCGTGTCGACTGGTGTTCATTCGTGGTTGGGTTGTTGGGCGCCTTTCCACGCTCATTGAAGAGTCAGGATCAAGCCGGTGTGGGGGGCGATTGTTAGGGGGGAGCCGACTGTGCGATCTTCGCCCCAGGACTTGTAGGCACCGGCGGGGATGGGGATGTTGTTGGCCGGGGCGTCGGTCGGGTTGACGACGACCAGGCCGTTGGTGAAACGGCGGAGGTAGACGCCGGTCTGGCCGACCTGCTCCATCGGCCCCGTGGCGTCGCCGAGCGGGGCGTCGTATTCGGCGAAATACTCGGCGGCGTTGCTCTTCGGCTTGTCGTTCTTGACCGTGTCGAAGTTGAAGTACGCGCGCGGCCCGGCGGCGAGCAGGACGGACCCCATCGCGAACCGTCGCCATTGCGGCACGAGTTTGTCGGCGTTCGGCTCGTTATCAGAGGTGTTGCCGTCGGACCAGCACTTCGTCCACCAGAAGCCCATCAGCCCGCGCTTGTCAACGTCCTGGACCATGCGGATTTCGCCCATCCATTGGTCGACGGTCGGCCAGGCGGTGAGCGGCGAGTTCGGCTGGCGCCAGATGAGTTCCGACATCGCGCCGTCGACGTATTTCAGCAGGCAGCGCGGGCTTTCGCCTTCCGGCTCGGCCCAGTAACGCTCGCCGCGTCCGAGGCCGTTGAGCGTGAGCAGTTTCCCCTTCGGCATGGCCTTGGCGATGGTTTCGAGCATGACGCATTCGGCCGCCATCCATTCCGCTTTCGTGTAGAGCCGGCCGGTGTTGGGGTTGATGGGCTTGGCGAAGAGGTAGTTGGTCTCGACGGGCGCCGTGCCCATGCTGTCGACGAACAAGCCGTCGAACTCGGAGTTCATGAGTTTGGGGACTTCCTGCGCCTCATGCTCCAGCCACTTCGGGTTGTCGGGCACGACGAGCCAGTTGGCGAACGACCGCGCTTTGATGATCTTGCCCTCGGCGTCATGCGCCAGGCATTCCGGCGGCAAGGTTTTGGTCAGATACTCCCCCACGTAAGGGCCGAGGATATACTTGATGCACTGGCACCGCGGGTTGCCTTCGTGAAACGGCGCGGGCGGGAGGTTGCCATAGATGACCGTAAATTTCTTCGCGACGTCCTGCGGCTTCTGCTCGCCGATCAAGCGCCATGCCGGCGCGAACAGCCGGAAGCGGGTAGCGCCGTCGCCGGCGGCTGCTGGTTGGCCGGCGCCTTCGCCCGCGATGGCCGCAAACGAGATCGACGGACACAGGAGAAGAACGGGGATAAGCAAACGAGACATCGATGGCCTTTCCTATGCAATGATGATGCTCCCGCAGAGGCGCAGAGACGCCGAGAAAGGAGCTTCCAGCAGGTTCTCTTTGCGTCTCTGCGCCTTTGCGTGAGATTGGCGTTTCAGACTCATCCCCGCGGCTTGAACGGCGAATGCCGCGCGAGTTCCTCGAACAGCTCGCGCTCTCGGGGGGTAAGCGTTTTCGGCACGGCGATTTTGATGATCGCGTAGAGGTCGCCCCGCGCGTCGCCGCGCAGCGGAAGGCCTTTGCCGCGCAGGCGCAGTCGCTGGCCGCCTTGGGTCCCCGCCGGCACGGTCATCGACACCGTGCCCTCGAGCGTGGGGACGTTCGCCTTCGCGCCCAACGCGGCTTCCCACGGCGCGAGGAGAATGTCGGTTTCCAGGTCGTGCTCCTTCACGCGGAACCGCGGGTGCGGCGCGACGTGGACCTTCAGGTAGAGATCGCCGCCGCGCGCGCCCTGGCCGCCGAGGCGGATCTTGGAGCCTTCCGTCAGCCCCGGCGGAATCTTGACCTGATAGGTTTTTGGCGGCCCCGGGGGCGCGCCGAACCCATTAGGGCCGCTCTGGAGAGAGATGCTCTTGGTCGCGCCGTGGCAGGCCTCTTCCAGCGAGATCGTGAGGCCGGCTTCGACGTCGGCGCCAGGGGCGTGGGCCGTTTGCGCCCCGCCGAACCCGCCGAAGTTGATGCCGCCCTTGCCGAACAGCTACTCGAAGAACTCGCTGAACCCGCCGCCCATGCCGCCGAAGTCGAACCCGCCGGCGCCGCCCTTGCCGCCCTGTCCCATATCGACGCGGACGTTTCCCCAGCCGGGCGGGGGAGAAAAGTCCTGGCCGGCCCGCCAGTTGGCGCCCAGCGTGTCATAGCGTTTGCGTTTGTCGGGGTCCTTGAGAACTTCGTAGGCTTCGTTGATCTCCTTCAGTTTCTCCTCGGCGCCTTTCTCTTTGTTGACGTCGGGGTGAAACTTGCGCGCCAGCCGGCGGTAGGCTTGGTTGACGTCCTTCTGCGAGGCCGTTCGCGAGACGCCGAGGATTTCGTAGTAGTCTTTGAATTTGACGGGCATGGGCGGGTTCTATGGACTCAGTGGACTTGGCGGACCTGGTGGACGCTATGGACCTGAAAATCAATGGCGGCATAGGTTTTGCCGCGCGGATTCAACACACATGGGTCCCGGCGCACATTGGCGCAAAACCTATGCCGCCATGGCAAGTCGCGCTACGAACTCATGTGCGCTTCACCGGGATCACTTTCGCCGGGCGCAGAACCTTGCCATTGAGAGTGTACCCGGTTTGGACGACTTCGACAATCTCTCCTTCTTTCCGCCCCGGCAGATGGGCGGCGGCCACGGCGTCATGGCGCGCGGGGTCGAACGCCTCGCCGCGCGCGTCGAACGGTTCGGCGCCGAAGCGCTTGAGCGTGCCGAGCATCTGCTGGTGAATGGCCTCCATGCCCTCGAACCAGGGATTCGACGCCGCGCCTTCCGCCGTCAGCGCCCGCTCCATGTTGTCCACCACGTCCAGCCACGCCAGCAACAGATTTTCGCGCTCGGCCCGGCGCAACCGTTCCAGCTCGCGGTTGAAGCGCTTGCGGTAGTTGTCCAAATCCGCCGCCGCGCGCAAATAGCGGTCGTTCAGTTCGGCGACGCGGGCCTTGAGTTCGGCCAGTGGCGGGTCGATAGATTCCGCCGTTTCCGGCGCCGCTCTCGCAAGCGCATCCGCCGCGGGATTCGGCGCGGCTCGGCTGTCGCAGTCGTGGACAGGGATGCGCCGGGGTTCGTCTTGCTTGCGGAAATCCATGACACTGCTCTCCGAACTCAAGACAGACGACCCGGGACCTCAGTTCTGTGTGAACTCCGCGTCAATCACGTCATCCCCGCCGGGCTTCTTGTCCGACGGGCCCGCCGGCCCCTGCTGGCCCTGCGCCGCGCCGGCCTCGGCGCCCGCTTCCGCGCCGCCGGCGGCCTGCTGCGCCGCGCTTTGATACGCCGCCGCCGACAGGCCGTGAAGCGCCTGCTGCAGGTCGCTCTTCATCTGGCGCAGTTTGTCCACGTCCACGTAGTCGTTCTTGACCGCCTGGCGGACCTCGTTGATCAGTTGCTCGATGCGCGCCTTCTCGTGGACCGGGGCCTTGTCGCCGAGTTCCTGCAATTGGCGCTCGGCCTGGTACGCCAGCGAATCCACGGTGTTGCGCTCGTCGACCAACTCGCGCCGTTTGTGGTCCTCCTCGGCGTGCGATTGCGCGTCGGTGACCATGCGCTCGACTTCCTTCTTGTCGAGATTGGTCGAGCCGCTGATGGTGATCTTCTGTTCCTTCTCGGTGGCCTTGTCCTTGGCCGTCACGTTGAGGATGCCGTTGGCGTCGATGTCGAAGGTGACCTCGACCTGCGGCGCCCCGCGCGGCGCCGGACGGATGCCTTCGAGCTTGAAGCGCCCCAGGCTGCGGTTGTCGCGCGCCATCTCGCGTTCGCCTTGCAGGACCACGATGTCGACCGCCGGCTGGTTGTCCTCGGCCGTGGAGAAGACTTCGCTCCGCCGGCAGGGGATGGTCGTGTTGCGGTCGATCAACTTGGTCATCACCCCGCCGAGCGTCTCGACGCCCAGCGACAGCGGCGTCACGTCGAGCAGCAGCACGTCGGAGACCTCGCCCTTGATGATGCCGGCCTGCACCGCCGCGCCGACCGCGACCACTTCGTCGGGGTTGACCGACATGTTCGGCTGCTTCCCGCCGGTCAGCTTGCGCACCAGCTCCTGCACCGACGGCGTGCGCGTCGAGCCGCCGACCAGGATCACTTCGTCGATGTCGTTCTCGGTGATCTTGGCGTCGGCCAGCGCCTGCTTCACCGGCCCCAGGCACCGCTGCACCAGGTCGTGCGTCAGCTGGTCGAACACCGCCCGCGTCAGCGTCATGTTCAAGTGCTTCGGCCCCGACTGGTCGGCGGTGATGAAGGGCAGGTTGATCTGCGTCTGGGTCATCGACGACAGTTCGCACTTTGCCTTCTCGGCCGCTTCGTAGAGGCGCTGCAGGGCCTGGCGGTCCTTGCGCAGGTCGATCCCCTGGTCCTTGCGGAACTCGTCGGCCAGGTGGTCCACGATCCGCTTGTCGAAGTCGTCGCCGCCGAGGTGAGTGTCGCCGTTCGTGGAACGCACCTCGCAAACGCCCTCGCCGACCTCCAGGATCGACACGTCGAACGTGCCGCCGCCGAGGTCGAAAACCATGATCGTCTCGTTCTTCTTCTTATCCATTCCATAGGCGAGCGCGGCGTCGGTCGGCTCGTTGATCACGCGCAGGACCTCCAGGCCGGCGATCTTTCCGGCGTCCTTGGTGGCTTGGCGCTGCGCGTCGTTGAAGTACGCCGGCACGGTGATGACCGCCTCCTTGACCTTCTCGCCGAGGTACTTCGACGCGTCGTCGACGAGCTTGCGCAGGACCTGCGACGAGATCTCCTCCGGCGCGTAGTCCTTGCTCTTGATGCGAATACGGACCGCGTTGTTCGGGCCCGCGATCACCGTGTAGGGAACGATTTTCATTTCCGATTCGACTTCGTTGTAATTGCGCCCGATGAAGCGCTTGACCGAGAACACGGTGTTCTCCGGGTTCATGACCGCCTGGCGCTTGGCCACCTGGCCGACGAGGCGCTGGCCGTCGTCGGTGAAGGCCACGACCGAAGGGGTGGTGCGCATGCCTTCCGCGTTGGCGATGACGACCGGTTTGTCGCCTTCCATGACGGCGACGCACGAGTTGGTGGTGCCCAGATCAATTCCCACTGCTTTCGGCATGGTAGAACCTCCCGCGACCGAGGCTTCGATGTCAGCGAAGCGCCCTTCGCGTCTCAATATCCCGAGGCGCCAAAGCGCCTCCTACGACCGAGGCGCCAAAGCGCCTGCGGCGCGACGTTGCATTCGGCAAGGGAATGCAACGCCTGACTGAATCTGAATGAAGTGAAGTCAAGATCTGTGCCACGCCGCCGCCGTCGCCGCAAGTCGCATGAACTCAACGACGCGGGACCCGCGAAAAGGCGCCCGGCGGCATCGGCGACCGCCATGCAACGCCGCGCGACGGCATGCGCTCCCAGCAACCGCAAATTCGCATTGCGCTCTACGCGCCGCCTGTTGAGGGGCGAGCGAGAGGAACCGATCGGAGAATCTTTTCTTCCGTGTGTTCCGTGTGATCCGTTGGCCATTCGCGTGATTCGCGGGCAAGGAAACCCGGCGGCCCGCGAATCACGCCAATCGACGCCAGAATAATCCTTGCGAAGTCCGATACAAAACCGGTAATATCCATCCCGTGTTAGCCGTTGCATGCCTCTTCCCGACCGCTGCTGTTTTCCGGCCGTTCGGAAGAATCGGAGACGCGTCCATGGACGCCTCGACCGCCGTCCGAAGCCGAAAGAGGCCGAAAAAGGCCCGCCGCCGGAGTCGACCGGAAAAACTTGGTAGCCCGTCCCCGGAATAAAGCCCGACCCCGTCACGCACAAAATCCGTTCGAGGTCAGAACAGAGAATCACCCCCCCCCGCATTATGTGACCATAGGTGAGTGTCCGGATTGTAGGTCCACCCGCGTTGCTCCAATCGGCTGGCAAATTCCCGCCGATCCAGCAAGAGACAGCCCAAGGCGCGCCGGCGCCAAAGTTCGATCACCAACTGATTAAACAAAGCCTCGCTTGTGAAACTCCTAGCGCCATTCTTCAGACAGACGTCGAAAACCTTGGACAAGACCGCCTCCGGACTGTCCTCGGCACAATACTTCGGCCTTACTTCTTCTTTCACGGGCTTCGCAGGCTTATAGAATGTGATGATCATCTCCCCGGCCAGAACGCTGGCGGAGTTCTTCTTCTTGTGCATGGACCAGATGACGTCCCCTGTTTGGGTGATCGCCGCTCTCAACTCTGCGCCGCATTCGCTGGCGGTTTCGAGAATCGTGGCAAAGTAGCTTAGATCCCAGTGTTGGAAAACAATGGATATCCAACGGTCGGGGCGCAGCAATCGGAAACAGGTTCTTATGCTCCGTGCAAGGCTCTGTTTGTAGTGTTCCTCCGAAAGGTCTCGCTCGCCGCCAACGATAGTCTCATGTTCACGTGCCTCATCGGAGACGGGAAATCCCAGCCAGTGGTTCCACACAATCGAAAGATCCAAGTAACTGATGAAAGCCCCATAGGGTGGGTCTGTAAAGATGTAATCGACACTCGCAGGCTCAAGCACACGGTCCAGATCCGCCGCATCGTGCGAGAGAACGCGGAAATTGCGGCCACTGTCAAGAGGGGTCGAGTTGGGGGCGAGCTGTTCCCGGCATCTTCGACATCGCAGGACTTCCTCCTTCGCGTCGAGGACGTTCAGGAAACGCCCCCTAAACGTCTCCCAAATCGGGAGTTCCACACACTTTGAAGCGAGTTTGTAGCGATAGATGCTGAAGATGCTGGAGCCTCCGCGGCTCTCCGCCCGTCCTTTGGCGGATAGAAAAGTCTTGTTGAGTTTGGCCACAGATGCAGACCACGCCAGCAAAAGCGACTCGCGGATTGCTCCGCCCGGCTCGCGCTCGATCGCCTGTTTGAGCACGGCCAAGCCAGCTAACTGGCGAGGCGTGAACATGTCAAAGAAAAACTCGGCATCCGAGTTGCGCGGTAGTTTGATATTCTCAGGTAGCGCCACTTGGCCAAGCCATTTCCTGGCGAGGCTCTCGTCTAATTCGAACTTCTGCAAAAGATTCGCGCATGCCTGTTCCACGCGCGCGAATGCTTCGGAGAGCGGAAGGATCGAAGGCAACGTAGTATCGGCGATGTTCCTGGCGATGAAATTCGCGAACGGATTGATGTCGTTGTGAATCGCGCTCCGTCCCAGCAAAAATGCCTCAATTGCAGTTACGCCCGTTCCGCCGAACGGGTCTAACACCACGTCGCCATCGCGGCTGTACCGTTCAACGTAAGCTCGGACGACGTTTGGGGGCCGGCGCGTGAAGTATGGATGCACTCCATAATGCCGCGCGTTCTGCTGCCGGGCGGCGGGGATGGCTTTCAGGATAGGTTGAATAGCGGAATAGATCATCTCAGTCAGTCAAGTGCTTCGCTAAGGTCGGCAACTCGATGAAATCGATGTGATCGGGTGGGTTCACGAGATTATGCTCCATGCATAAGACGACCGCGCGCGGAAGTTTGAAATACTTGATGACCTGATAGTTGAAGCCTTTGGATTGCTTCTTGATCTCGACAGGGCAATGGTACGTCGGCAATTCTCCAAATCTGAACTGGCTGCTTGCGCAATCGTAACCCTGGCCCAAGTAGGCGCTCAGATTCAGACCGAGCAGTGACAGCGCGCCAGCGGTTCGCAGCAGATCGGATTCGAGAATGTTTCGTGCCCCCGTCTGGCGGTGTTCGTCCACTACGCGAGCAATCTGAGATGCCGCCCATTGCACATCGGAGGATGATTCTTCTCGTCTGGCTTCGATTTGTTGCCTCCACAGTTTACTCTGATAATCATGGTGAAATGACAGTGGGAAGTTCACTTTCTCGAGAACTTGCGGCCGGTGCTTGCCGCGCATCTTCACAGCCGTAGGCATGAGAATGAAATGTCCCTCCGGGTGGATCACCCTGTCTCGATCCAGTTCAATTCTTTCGAAGTCCTGTCCACCACTAATGCCGTACCAATAGCGAATCGCCTCGCCAATCGACTGATCGCCGTCACCCTGCTGAATTCGGTCGTGCCCCACTTTGCCCGCGACAGGCCGACCGTCCTTCCCAATCTTATGGTCTCGATCGACGGCAGTAAACGGGCTCTTGGCTATCCCGTACGGCGTCTGGAGCACAACCGGGCAGGCGCCGCGTTTGCGGAGGAACTCCTTCACCGGGTCGGGCAAATTGCGGAAGTAGTATTGTGGGCCGCCCGATGCCCGGCTTTCAGCTTTGGTTTGTTGAAGATGCATATGATTGCTGCTCCGTTAACAACGCCCGCTAGAAGGTGGAGGCAGACTCATAAAAACCGACTGTAACGGTTCCGCATAGTCTGCCGATCCCTCGGCGGCATGAGTGTTTCGTTCCTTCTTCGTCATGTTTCCACCACAGCGTGTCAACGACGTGGCGCAGCCGGATGGCGCCCGTTACGTTCTATTTCTGCCGCCCTGCGACGCCTGACGTCCTGTCACGGCAGGATTGCCAAGTGAACCCCTTCCTGGTCCTCCCGACAGGACAAGCAAGAGTGTGTCATGAAAACAGGGCAAGGTCAAGGCTCCTGGAAAACGGGGAGAGGCAGGAACTTCGGGGAACTTCGGGGACGGGCTACCTGATACCCCGTCTCGGGAGGGCGTTGCGCGGTCGCCTGGAATCGCCCCGTGGCCGGGCGGTCGTCCGTCTCTTTCGGGATCGCGCGCGGACGGGGCGGTCCATGCTGCTCAACCGCCCGATCTCTTCCGGCCCCTTGGTTCGCCTCGAAAGGAATCGAGGAGAGGAATAGAGCCGCAAAGAACGCAAAGAGCGCATAGAAGAAGATGGGGAGGGAACTTTTATTGCTCTTCGTCCGCCGCGGCTTCTTTGAGTTCTTTGCGTTTTGTGCGGTGAGTCAATCCGGCGCCCCGTGGCGCCTTTCCGGCCGTTCCGGTTTTCACGCTTGCCGATCCTGCAAGCCGAGGCGTTTCATCTTCAGCTGGAGCGTGCGCCGGGCCCCGCCGTTCTGGGGACTGCGCGATTGGCCGACGAGGCTGTGAGACGACCGGTAGACTGTTTCGGGGCCGGCGGGTCAAGACCCAAACTCCATCGTCGGACAAGGGCCATCCCTCACGCGATGAACCGGGCGCCAGGCCGCCATCGCCCGGCCCCCAGGCCGCAAATGAATGTCTGGTCGCGCTCGACCGTCGATCCATAGGCAACGATGGAAAAAGGCTCGCCCTGACCGCGTCGCGACCCAAACAACGCCATCGAAGGAAAACTCCCCCGACGGCGAAGGGGAATCTCCGTTTTCCAGGACCTTCCTCAGTTTTTCTAGGTCGCTGGGAGGCCCGACATTTCCAGCATGTCGAGTTGCGCGTCGTCCTGGGGCTCGTGGCGGCGGAAGTCGAAGGGCGGTGCGGTGAGGCGGCCGACGAGGAGGGCGCGGATGCCGTCGGCGATGGCGTAGTAGCGGAAGTCGGGGATGCCGAACAGACGCCGGGCGGCGGTCAGGGCGTGATGGCATAGCACCGCCAGTTTGGTTTGTTGGCCCAGGTAGACCATCGAGAAGAACATCGCCAGCAGCGCCATGGCCATCATGTTCTTCAGGCTCTGATAGCCCAGACAGCGCCATGGCCATCATGTTCTTCAGGCTCTGATAGCCCAGAACGCGCACGTCTTCCAGGTCGTAGTTCTGCTTGGCGAATCGCAGGGTGTCTTCGATGCGCCAGCGGGTCAGGTACGCTTCGACGGCCCACCACAACACCTTGCGGTTTTTGCGCAACGGAACGGTGGTCAAGATCATCAGCGGCTTCGCGCCGAACCCCTTGACCACCAGGAGCCAAAGCGGCTCCGGACGTTTGGGCAGGCGCACCTCCTGGAAGCCAAACTCCAGCGTCAGGGCCGTTTCCGTGCCGTCGGGGTTCTGGCGGCGCACCGTCTCGGCATACGGCAGCGGGCACTGCGCGGCGATCTCTTCGGCCAGGCGCTTTTGCCCGCCCACGAGCAGATGGCGATTGCCCACCAGGCGCACGAAGAACGGCAAGCGCAGGCGCAACAGCGCCACATACAGCCGCAGCCGGTCCCCGCCGCGGTCGATCCCCAGATGCCTTTGCGCTTCACGCCCCGAGCCACCGCCGCGACGCAGGAAAGAATCTCGGCGTTCTCGCTGCGGAACTTCGGCGCCTCTTGGCTCCACAGATGATTGACCAGCGGCACGATCTGCGCCCCGCCGCACTCGACTCCCACCACCTGACACAGCCAGTAGCCGTTGGCCAACGCCTTGGCGCTCCCGTCGCGAACCCGCGCCAGATACTCCATCTTCGCCGCATACGGCTTGGCGATGTCCGATCCGTCCACCACCAACAGCGTCCGCTCCCCAATCCGCGACGCTCCCTGCCCGATCACGAAGTCTCGCACCGTCTCATCCAGCCCCGCCCGCGAGGCTTGCCGCGACAGACGGTCTTCGGTCTTGATCAGCGCGATCGACTCATTGAGCGACCGCCCGATCTCGCTCAACTGCAACGACTGACGGGTTTGGATGCCATACAACGCCTCCAACGCAAACCGCCGCGCCGTCTTGCACACCGGGAGATTCCTCAAAAACCCCTGCATTTGCTCTCGCAATCGAAGCGCCACTTGAGAGACATTCATCCGACGGGCCTTTCCCAGACCATTGTGTTTCCCGCAAGAAACCACAAAACCCTGTGCGAACAGGCCCGTCACCGCAACCCTTTCCCCCATGAACAACGCCGAACAGATCCAGTCTCGCCGCAGCCAGGTTCTCGCCGAGTTGGTGGCGCTGGGTCCCATGCGCAAGGGCAGCATCAGCGAGCAAGTAGTGCACACCGTGTTGAAAGATGGCACGCCTCGGCAACGCGGGCCCTATACGGTCTACACCTTCAAAAAGCGCGGTCGGACCATTTCCCAACGGCTGAGCGATGCAGGGCAGATTGCGCGGTACCGCGAGCAGATCGCGGCTTTTCGCCGCTTTCAGGACCTGTCGACTCAACTCGTCGAGGTCAGCCAGCGCCTGGCCGACCTGCAGGTCGCTGGCGCTCCCGCGGGTAAAAAAAACTCCAGGCGCTGATCGAGGAGGAGCGCGAAGCGGAGATGGCGCGCATTCTCCAGCGCGTGAGGCGCGAGGGCGCCGTGGACCTGGAAGCCGCCGAGTTCTATGTGCGCTCCGCCGTGCTGGCTTTGGGGGCCACGGTGCTGGAACGGCTCCTGGACGATGTGGGAATCGGACGCCAGGGCGATCCGCGCCTCTGCGCCCATCATCATCCGCCCCGCCGGATGGACAGCCGCGGCGTGCGCGAGAAGACGCTGCAGACCGTGCTGGGGCCGGTGCGCTTTGCCCGCTCGCGTTACGTCTGCCCGCAATGCGGCGCCGTGGAGTATCCGGGCGACACGCTGCTGGGCGTGGCCGGCACGGGGGTCTCCCCCGGCTTGCGCCGCTTGATGACCCGTGCCGGAGCCCGCGAGAGTTTCGGCGAAGCCGCCGAGGACTTGCACGTCTACGGCGCGATAGAGGTGGACGCCAAGGCCGTGGAACGCGTGGCCGAGACGACCGGGCGCCTCATCGACGACTGGATGAAGACCGAGGCCTCGGCCGCCGTGCTGGGCGTGCGCCGCCCCGGCGACTCCAACGACCCAATCCCGATTCTCTACGTGGCCCTGGATGGCACCGGCGCGCCCATGCGACCCGACGAACTGAAGGGCGTGCGCGGCAAGGGAGAGGACGGAAAGGCCAAAACCCGCGAAGTCAAACTGGGCTGCGTCTTCACCCAAACCACCCTCGATGAAGAAGGCAACCCCCGGCGCGATCCCCACAGCACCAGCTACGTCGGCGCCATTGAATCCAGCAGCGACTTCGGCCACCGCCTCTCCCAGGAAGCCGTGCGCCGCGGCCGTAAGCGCGCCGAACAGACCGTGGTGCTCAGCGATGGGGCCGAATACAACGCGGCCATCGCCCGCGAACACTTCCCCACCGCCATTCATATCCTCGACTTCTATCACGCCAGCGAGCGCTTGAGCCAGTTCGTCAAGGACCACACGGCCCATCCCGCCCAGGGGCCATTCCACAAGCAATGCTACGCCTTGCTCGACGAAGGCCGCATCGAGGAACTCCTGGAGCGCATGCGCCAAGAGGCGCCATGCCGCGGCCTGAAGCGCAAGACGGCGCTGAAACGCATCGCCTACTTCGACGAGCGCAAAGACCAAATGCGCTACGCCGCCTTTCGCCAAGCCGGCTTCTTCGTCGGCTCCGGCGTCATCGAGGCCGGATGCAAAACCCTGATCGGCAAACGCCTCAAACAATCCGGCATGTTCTGGTCGGTCGCCGGCGCCAACGCCATCATCGCCGCCCGCTGCTGCATCTACTCCGGGCGCTTCGAGCAGTTCTGGGAGGACACCGGCTCATGAAAACCCCCATTCATGTCGTGCACCCCTTCCCAACGGCTTCCCAACACCGGCAACTCCAAACTCATTCAAGGAGATAGATGGAAATCAGGCAAGGTTTTGAGGAAGGTCCTGTCATAATCCACCTTGATCGACTTCACCGTCTTCTGCTTCAATCCAGTCACCCTCGGAGCCTCCTGTGGAGTAACTTGTTTAACCCTAACTCAAGTTACCACAATGGCTCCGGGGGAAGCTAGCTCTTTCTCCACCCCCTGCATGCTTTCTTGTGAAGGATCAGGGAGTACCGTGGTCCTCAGCCCATTTTGAACGCAGACCTGTGCCGCGCACTTTCAGGGTAACCATGAAGACCTAATGGGTTTAAGCCGACGGGCGCGAGACAACCTTCCCACAGCTGCTTCAGGCGATACTGAAACAGTCTGGTTGTTTCGCCCGTCTTTCGTGGGGTCCTTTCTCAGTGGAACAGGACGGGGTAAGGGCGAAGACTCCCAGGGGCCACGAGCGCCGGCGCGCTACAAGCGCATCGTCTCCGCGAGGGTCGCCAGCCATAGGGCTTGGCGCGCCGCGTCGACACACCCCCCGGACAGCCGCACCGTCAGGCGCCGCGCGCTCTCGACAAGGTACCCGACCATGTCGATGTAGCGTTCGCGAAAGCGCCAGAACTGAATCCCCGTGTCCTCCCCTTGGACCACTCGATAGCGCAGGACCATCGCCAGGTTGACCGCCGCCGTGGCCACCGCATAGAAGGCTTGGTTGATCCCCAAGAGCCTGTCGGAAACCCCGCCATTTTTGGCAAAGATTTTCTTAAGTAATATATATATATTGGCAAGATAATAGCATACTTTACAAGCGTGCTATACTGGCCTCATGAAAACCTCGACGCGTTATCAACCTTGGGAGCCGGATCAGTCGACGTTTCTGCCGCCGAACCCGCGGGAATGGCTGCCGGAAGATCACTTGGTCTACTTCTTGTTGGACCTGGTGGAGGAACTGGACCTCCGCGCGATGGCGGCGGCCTATTCCAACGAGCATGGCGGGCGGGCGCCTTACGACGTGCGGATGATGGCGCTGCTGTTGCTGTATGCGTATTGCGTGGGCGTGCCGGACTCGCGGCGGATCGAGCGGGCGACCTATGAGTCGCTGCCCTTCCGCGTGCTGACGGCCGACCAGCATCCCGATCACGACACCATCGCCGCGTTTCGCCACGGCCACCTGGAGGCGCTGAAGGGGCTGTTTGTGCAAGTGCTGCGGCTGTGCCGCGCGGCGGGGCTGGCGCCCCTTGGGGCACGTGGCGCTGGATGGGACGAAGGTCCGGGTCAACGCCTCCAAGCACAAGGCCGTAAGTTACGATCGGATGGGGGCGAAGCCGCGCGGGTCTACCAAGAGTTTCTTTATAAGACGCAAAAGAGTTGGACGAAGGCGCGGCGGGTGGTGGCCAAGGCCGGGTTTCTGGCCAAGGGCCCCAATCCGCGCTTCGTGGTCACGTCGCTGTCGGCGCAGGCCCATGCCGCCTGCGCCTTGTATGAGCAAGTCTACTGCGCGCGGGGCGACATGGAAAACCGGATCAAGGAGCAGCAAAGCGACATGTTTGCCGACCGGGTCAGCGCCACCGAGTTCCGAGCCAACCAAGTGCGCCTGTGGTTCTCGGCCGTGGCCTACGTGGTGATGACGGCGTTGCGCCGCGGGGCGTTGCGCGGCACGGACCTGGCCCGCGCGCAGTGTTCGACGATCCGGGTGCGGCTGTTGAAGATCGGGGCAGCCATTCGCCTGAGCGTGCGGCGCATTCGGATCTCCCTGGCCGAAGCCTTTCCGTTGCAGGCCGTCTTCGCCGCGGCCTGGCGGCGCCTGCAGGACCTGCCATGGCGCGGGGAGCAAGGCCCGGCGTCGCGCCGCTGCTGAAAGGCGCCCCAGGAAGGCCGACAGCCGCGGAACACGACGGTCGGGACGGACCGAAGGAAAAACCGCGCCTTGCCGACGCCTGGCAAGCCTTCACGCGGGCGTTCGGGGCCTTGGCCGACGGTTTTTGGCCTGGCTTCGAGGCTCGTTTTCGGGCCGCGCGGATCAAAACCTGAGAAGTTTGTATCCAATCCCTGCCCTACCGACGCCTGCGCGCCTAAATGGCCGGGGGTCGTTCCGGGTAGGGCCGGCAGTTGCCTGACCGGCCCCCCCACAGAGCCGGACGAGCGGCTTTCCCGCATCCGGTTCTTCAGTGGCATGGCTTCGCTGCCAGAACGGAATGAACGATGCGCGCCGGCGGCAAGGGGCAATGCTCCAGCAGGCGGTTGAACCGCGCCCAGTTCATGGCGTTGCGGTCGCGCGTGCGGCGGCTCAGCCATTTCTGCCACAGCCGTTGGGCCTCGTGGCGCACGCGGTTCAGCCACGCCCAGTTATGGGTGACGCCGTAGTACGCGTAGTGGCCGCGCAGCTTCTGACACAGCGTCCGCCACTGTTCGCGCACGGACAGGTGGCGGTTCTCTTTGCACCACGCGCCCAGTTGGACCAGCGTGCGACGCAGGCGGTTGGCCGCCGTCTTGCGCTTGACCAGCCACGTCCCTTTCCGGCTCTTGCCCCAGTCGTGGGTGAACCCCAGGAAGTCGAACGTCTCCGGCTCCGCGGGCGGTTCTCCCCCGGTCATCCGTCCGGGGCGCGTCAAGCGCACCAGGCGAGTCTTGTCCGGGTGGATTGCCAGCCCATACTTGCCGAAGCGCTTGGGCAGGACCCGCAGCACCCGCTCGGCGTCTTCCCGCCGCTGAAACCCCATCACAAAGTCGTCGGCGTAACGGATCAGAAACGCCCGACCCGCCAGAAGCGGCTTGATCTGCCGCTCAAACCACGCGTCCAGCACTTCGCGCAGGTAGATGTTGCTTAACAACGGCGAGATCACCCCGCCCTGCGGCGTCCCTTCCTCCGGGACCCAGCGCCGTCCGTCTTCCCACACCCCGGCCTTCAGCCACTTGCCGATCCGCCGTCGGATCACTCCGTCTTGCACCCGATGGCTCAGAATCTCCCGCAGCCACGCGTCCCGGGATCCAGCGTGTCAAAGAACTTCCGGATGTCCACATCCAGAAGCCAACACCCCGCCCCCATCGACATGACCGATTGCCAAAGCGTCTGCAACGCCTGATGCGCCGAGCGTCCGGGCCGGAATCCGTAGGAGCAGTCCAGAAAGTCCCGCTCATACAGGCTTTCCAACACCATCGCCACCGCCCGCTGCAAGACCTTGTCCTCGAAGGTCGGGATGCCCAAGGGCCGCTTCTCCGGCCCCACGCCCTTCGGGAGGTAGGTCCGCCGCACCGGCGGGGCCCCGTACCGGCCTGACTTCGCCCGTTCGCGCAGCGTGCGTAGGTTCTCTTCCCGGTCCACGGCATACTGTTCCGCCGTCTGCCCATCCACCCCCGCCGCCGCGTCCTTGCGCGTCCGACGAAACGCCTCGGCCAGCCACCACTCGTCGATGTAATGATGCAGCGAAGTGAACGCGCGCTCCGGGAACTTCCGCGCCAGTCCCGCTATCCGCTGCTGTTTCGTTGACACGTCCATCGCCGGCTCCTGTGCGCCGCCCGTGTCGCCCACAGCGGCCCCATGCCTCCGACGCCCCCCTTCCCTACTCCCAGGCTCCCGGCGGGGCCGGTTCGCCTGCTTTCCACCGATACTATGAGGGCGCTAAGACTGCCCGTCTCCACCCCAGGGGCTTCGGTTCTCCCTCGCCCCACGGTCCCTCGCGCGCGCCGGCCTCGTTCTTAGCGCCTCGGGGCGACCGACGAAACCCCGACGCTTGGAGAGGCGCTCACGCGCCAACGCGGGTCCCCGGCCCGCTGTTCGTTTCGCCCGAGGAGACGACGGGCTCTCCCAAGTTCCCAGGGAACCCGCATGCGCCTTTGACCTGCTCTTAGACCCCGGCCGAGCCGAGTCCGCCTCGCCACAAGCGGCGGCCCGATTCCGCCCCCGCCTTTCTCACGGCGAAGGCCTCCGCGACATTCCCGTTCTCGGGGCTCCATCACACGCCTTCAGCGCTCGCTGTCTACGCTTCGTGCCGACGTCGCCGACGACGACGCAAGACTCGCTTCTGGCTGGTGGCTAGCCTTTGCCAGGGGCGATTCCGCACCCCCAGGGTTCCGATGAAAGGTTCCCGAGTTTACACTATACTCTCCCCCTTTCCTGGGCTTGGCTTGGCGCGAGAGAAATCCGGGCTAGGAGCCTGTCGGAAAACTCGCCGGTCGGGCAAAGATTTTCTTGGGTAAAATCTATATTGGCATGATAATAGCGTGCTTGACAATCGTGCTATACTGGTTCCATGAAAACCTCGACACGCTACCAACCCTGGGAGCC
>JAPLSS010000156.1 GCA_026398515.1 Candidatus Sumerlaeota bacterium
CGTGAGTTTCAGAAGAATAGTCTGAGAGCATAGGGATAGTAAGTCGTAGCGCGTTGGGTTTTACGGGTTTGACGTCGTTGGCGGGTAGGTTGGCCTTGTAGCGCCTAACTGCGGGTTTTCTCCGGCACGAACAGGCGGAAGAGTTCCATGGCCTGCGGCGAGCAGTCCTCCAGTTGGGTGGTCAGGGCGGGTCGGCCGGGGCGGCCGGGTCCCCGCTCCTCGATGAGCGTGGCCAGGCGGACCTCGTCGAGCAAGTCGAGCATTTGCCGAGGGTTGTGGTCCAGGCCGACGCGGCGCAGTTGGCGCAGCATCAGGGCGCCGAGCAGATAGCCCATCAAGCAACAGAAGACGTGGACCTGGATTTTCTGGTCGGTCCAGTGGTACTGGGGGCGCACGGCGAGGTGGAAGGGGTCTTTGACCGTGCGAAAGGCGCGTTCGAGGTGAGACTGGCCGCGCCAAGCCGCCACGATCTCCTCGGTGCTCCAAGCGTCTCGGGTGGTCACCAGCAGCCTTCGTCCAAAGGCGTGGGCGCACAGCCATTCATAGCGTTCCATGTCGACGCGCGGCGCCAGGTCGTAATAGCCCGGAGCGCGCTCGCAGAGGTCGGCGCCCAGGATGCCCTTCAGTTGCGGTTCTTGGCACACGCGCGCGATGGCCTGGTCGACCGCCTCGCGCCGGCGCCGTCGCCGGGCGCCGAAGAGGCCCTGGCGCAGGCGCTCCAGGGCCAGCAGGGCCTGGCCCAAGCGCTGGTCGAGGCCTTGGCGCTGGCCTTGGCGCAACGGTTCGCTGATGAGCATGACCACGGTCCGCTCGCGCCCCCACAGCGGTTTGCGCGCGCGCCAGACCGGCGTGCCGTCGGCGAGGCGCTCGGCCGTCGCCTCCTCCAGCGCCAGTAGGTCGCCGTGGTGGCTGGGCACGAGCGAGGTGACATAGTCCACGTCCTCCAGGCGCTGCTGGTTGGCCTTGGACACGTTGCCCTTGTCGTAGACGAAGGTCACCGATTCGATCTGGACGGCCATCGTGGCCAGGCGCTGGCGCATCGTGGCAAAGGCCTCGGCGAAGACCGAAACATCGTTGCGGTTGCCGCGGTAGAGGAGCGAGCCGACCGGGACCGCGCCGTCGCGGCTGACGAGCAACGCCAGGGCCAACTGGCGCAGGTCATTGCGCCGCTGCTTGTTTTTGCCCCTCTGCGGCAGGTCGCAGCGGGCGTTGTCGGACGCGATGTAGGTGAAGAAGTTGGTCGTATCGTACAAGAGCAGATCCATGCGCACGTCGAACTCGCGCACGGCCCGCGCCAGGATGTCCGTCTCGATGGCCTCCAGCGCCGCGGGCGAGACCTTGTCCATTTGCTCCCAGAAGAACGGGCTGGTCAGCCGCTCCACGCGGACCCCGAACAGCGACTCCAGCGTCGTGCGCCCCGCCCACGCGGCGAACCCCCGTTTGCTCGTGGGATGCGCCGCCCGGCCCACGGCCGCCAGCAGAAGCGTCACCCCCACCGAGGCGAGGGACGAGGGGCGTTGCGCCACGTGGCGATCGATGGTCGCGGCGATCTGCAGCCGGTCGGCCAGCGCCTTCAACGCCGCCACCGCCCCGTGCGACCGCGAGCGCACTCGGCGCGCCGGCCCCGCCGATCGCGCGACGATCTGCTCGGCGCGCCCCAGATAGGCCACGTGGCGCGTCGTCGGCCGCCCGTTCACGCGGACCGATTCCACCGCGTACCAGTACTCATGCCCCGAAATGGTCTTGCTGCGAAGTCGAATCGCCATTTAGGCGCTACTATAGACGATCCCCGCACGGCTTGTCAAGAAGAAAACGCACAAACCATGAATATATGCCGACTGCTCCCTCTCTACAGATCGTAAGGCCAAATAAAAGCCGCCAACCCCTTGAAAAACCAAGGGTTGGCGGCCTAGAATCCACATGGCTTTAGACTATTCCTCTGAAACTCACGCTAGAGGACCTAGACGGGGCGCAACAGCGACCAATCCGGCGGCTCCTCGGGATGGCTCAGGGGGCCGAAGGCGTTGCGCACGACGCGGCGCTGGGAATCGAGCCACGAGCGGTAGTGGTCGCACGGGACCAACTCGTCCCCGCGCCGCGCCATCAGGTCGTTCAACCGGGCCTCCATCCGCGCGCGCAACGCCCTCCCCTCGTCCCGCTCCGCCAGGTTGTTCATCTCCAGCGGGTCGGCGCGCAGGTCGAACAACTCCTCCTTGCCGTTGAGCCAGCGGACGAACATGGCATCTCGCGTTCGCACGCCGCGCCATTCCATCCCGCCGCCGAACCAGTCGTAGCGGCTGGAGAAGTTCATCGTCAGCACAGCCTCCTGGCGCGGCGCGTCCGGCTGGGCCAGCCAGGCGCCGGCCAGGTTCGTCCCCTCGACCGTTCGCGGGACGGGGACGCCGCACAAGGCGCACAGCGTCGGGAAGAGATCCGGCATGCCCGTCAGGCAGTCGTTCCGCGTCCCGCCCGGAAGAACTCCCGGCCAGCGGATGATCAGCGGCACTTGGATCGAGTCTTCGTAGGGATGGCGCTTTTCCCAGGGATGCACGCCCTGCGCGCCGACCTGCGAGCCGTGGTCGGCCAGGAAAACGACGATCGTGTTCTTGTCCAACCCGGCGCGTTCCAGAAAACCGAGCATTTCCCCGAGCATGTCGTCCAGCGCGATCGTCATGGCCAGGTAGTGCCGGTACATCGCCTTCGCGTCGCCGCGCGCGGGCTTGTCGACCCCGCCGCGGACGGGGCGGCTGAGCGGGATCGGCTCGGTGATGTCCTTTGCGTTCGCCGGCAGGGTCAGGTTTTTTGGCACACGCGCGTAGCACTCCGCCGGCGCGAATTCATACGGCGTCCCGTGTGGCTGATGCGGCGAGAGGAACAGGAGGAACGGCTGGTCGCCGACGCGTTCGAGAAACTGGAAGGCGTAGCGGTTCAGCGCCTGGGTTTCATAGCCCTGCCATTGCTCGTATTCCCAATCGTCCCGGTTCACCCAGCCGTCGAAGTACTTCATGTGCATGTTGTAAGCGCGCCAATACTGGAACCCCAGCCGGTCGCGCCCCTCCGGCACGTGGTCCGGCTGGTTGGCCGCCGGAAACGCGCCCGTGTGCAAGTGCCACTTGCCGATCCAGCCGGTGGCGTAGCCGGCGTGGGCGAACGCGTCGGCGATGGAGATTTCGGAATGGCGCGTGCGGGTGGAATTGATGATGTGGCCGGTGGTTTGCGGATAGCGTCCGGTCACGAGCATCGCCCGCGAGGGGGTGCACAGCGGGCAATTCGCGATCATGTGGTCGAACACGACGCCTTCGCCGGCCAGTCGGTCCAGGTGGGGCGTTGGTATCTGGGTTTCGCCGTAGACGGGAAGCGATCGGGCGCGCAGTTGATCGGCCATGATGACGAGAACGTTGGGGTTGGAGGGCATGATTTGCATTCCGCTTCGCATGAGTTCATTGGAAGACCAAAGGACCTTAGGGACTCAAGGGACCCAAAGGACAAGCCTGCTCAGTCCTTCATGTCCTTTAAGTCCTTGAGGTCCTCTATGTCCGCTCCCGAATCGACTCCCGCGTCTCTTCCTGAAACAGCTTGTAGCGCAGCATCTTGTTGTGCAGCGACTTGCGGCTGATGCCCAGGAGATCGGCGGTCTCCTGGCGCCGGCCGCCCATTTTCTTCAGCGCCGCGCGGATCAACTGCGCCTCGAACGTTTCGGTCAGGCGCTCGATCTTGGCGGACAGAGGAATGGCAAAATCCTCCCAATCGAAGCCCAGCTCCAGGGCCCCGAGCGTCGCCGGCGTCGCCCCCGTCTCCGCGGGCATGCCGGCGCGCTGAATCTCCGGGGGCAGCGCCTCGACTCCCAGCGTCGACCCGGAGCCCAGAATGATCGCCCGCTGCACGATGTTCTCCATCTCGCGCACGTTGCCCGGCCAGGCGTAGGCCTGCATGCGCTCCATCGCCTCGGGGGCGAAGCCGCGGACCGATTTGCGCAGGTCGGCGTCAAACTTGCGGACGAAATGCTCGACCAGCGCCGGGATGTCCTCCCGTCTCTCACGCAACGGCGGCAGGTGAATCGGCACCACGTTGAGGCGGAAAAACAGGTCGGCGCGGAACCGGCCGGCCTCGACCTCGCGGGCCAGGTCGCGGTTGCTCGCCGCGATCACCCGCACGTCCACCGGAATGGTCTGGCTGGAGCCGACGCGCTCGATCTCCTTCTGCTGAATCGCCCGCAGGATCTTGGGCTGCAAGCTCGGCGGCATCTCGCCGATTTCATCGAGGAAGACCGTCCCCTTGTCCGCCACTTCGAACTTGCCGAGCTTCATCGCCACGGCGCCGGTGAACGCGCCCTTCTCGTGGCCGAACAGCTCGCTTTCCAGCAGCGCCTCGGGGATGGCGGCGCAGTTGATCTTCAGCAGCGGGCGCGCCGCCCGCGGGCTGTTGAAATGCAGCGCCTCGGCGATCAACTCCTTGCCCGTGCCGCTCTCGCCGGTGACGAGCACGGTGGCCTCGGTGGCCATGACGCGACGCACCAGCGACAGCGCCTCGCGCATCGCCGGCCCATCGCCGATGATGTTGTCGAACGACCGTTCCGACCGCAGCTGCTCTTCCAGCGCCGCGATCTGCCAGCGCAGCGACCGGCGTTCCAGCGCCCGCTTGACCACCACCCGCAGCTCCTGCATCTCAAACGGCTTCTCGAAATAGTCGTACGCGCCCAGGCGCACGGCCTCCAGCGCGATTGGCCGGCCCCCGTGCGCCGTGATCATCACCACCGGCAGATCGGGATCGAGCTGGCGGATCTTCTCCAGCGCCACCAGCCCGTCCACGCGCGGCATCTTCACGTCGAGGATCGCCAGAGCGAACCGCTCGCGCGAGGCGGCGTCGATGGCCTCCTGCCCGTCGGCGGCTTCGAGGACCTCGTGGCCCTCGCGCCGCAAACTCTCGCGCAGCACCAGTCGGATGTTCGGCTCATCATCGGCGACGAGAATGCGGGTGGGAAAGGCCATGGGGATGTTGCAGTTTCGATTTGAGATTTTGGAGTTTCGATGTGAACCGCGCACGAGAAGCGGGACGATGTAGTTCTTTCATAGCCCATGGGCCGGGATCAAGTTCGGAATGCAGGGGGCCGGGGAGGGTCTTGCGAAAGGGACTTGTGCGGCGGGTTGACGTCGCGATGGATTCGGGCGGGTCGGGTCTGACGAGGCGGACGGCGGCGGCGAGGGGGGCCGGGCGCCTCCCGCACTGTAGCTGGTGCTTCACGTCCATTCCGCTCTCTTCCCAATGTGACACGATTCGCAGGCCAACGTTCTCTTCGCCCCGAAGGGGCCGACCGCCTGCGGTGAGCCAGCCGAACCCGCGCGTAGCCGGGGGCGCAGGCGAAGCCAAGCCCCCGGCTACATTCCAACGGCCCTTCGGGCCTCAAGACAAAGCGCCGATTGGCCTTTGGATGGGCGAGGCCTTCTCCCGATTTCAGGAGAGGCGCCCGCGCGGGCTGGACGCACCCGGGTGCATCCCGCGATGTAGCTTCAATATATGGGGCGCCGCTCCTGGGAGCGCCGGCGTCCTCGCCGGCTCCTTCGCATTCGACCCTTCCTTGGGGGACCTAGCCGGCGAGGACGCCGGCGCTCCCAGGAACCCCAATCTATAGGAACGATGCTACTCTGCGGGATGCACCCGACGCATCCCTCACGTCTCCTTGACAATAGGGCGTCTCGTAACTAGACTGTATGGTGGAGAGTGCCGAAACATAGAAGAGAAGACGATCGCCGCGGCGCGGGGCGGGGCGTCGGCCTCGACCGGCGCCGGAGCGACCGTCGAAATCGCCTGTGGGGGCGCGAGCGGGTCGGCGACAGGGAGACGGCAGTGGCGCGAACGTGGACAGCTTTGGCCCTAACTCTGGCGGCGGCGTGCGCCGCGGCGGCGGCTTTCGCTCAGAGCGTCGAGCCGCCGGCGGCGCTCGGCGATGCGGCGGCCCTGGCCTCGGAGCCTTGCGTCGCCCTGGCGCCGAACGGGCGCGTCGGCTGCGCGTGGGTGTCCGCGGCGGACGGACGCCAGGCCGTCGTCTTCCGCGAACGCATCGGCCCGGAGGCCTGGTCGGCGCCGGCGCGGTTCGAAAGCGAGGTGGGCGCGCGCCCGGCATCGCCCGTCCTCCTGTATGATTCCTCCTCCAACCCGCGCCTGATCTGGCGCGACGGCCCCGCGGGACGCGGCCACATCGACTATGCGTCGCGTTACTCGGGCCTGTGGCTGCGCCATGACGCGATTTCCGATAACCCGCGCGCGGACGTGGCCGATCCCGCCGCGGCATTCGGCGGCGCGGGACGCCTGTACGCGGCCTGGCGCGTGGGAAGCGGCTCGTTTTGGCGAGTGGAGGCGGCCACGATGGAGGCGGATGGCTCGGCGCGCCGCTTCGACCTGACCGCCGACCAGCCGGAGCGGCTGAATCTGTATCCGACGGTTTTGCCGGATGGCACGATCCTGTGGTTCTCGGAAACCGACGCCGGAGTCGGACTGGAGGCGCGGCGCTACGATCCCGCCCGCGGCGCCTGGGCGCCGGCCGCGCCGTCGGACCTGTCGGCGTTGCCGAGGAACCGTCTGCCGTGCCTGTTCGGGGGCGGCATCGATTTGATTTGCGCCGTGTGGTTCAACGAGGTCGCGGGGCTGGACCGGATCTTCTTCGGCCTAAGCGGCCCGGTGGCGCGCGGGGCCGGAGCGTTGGTCGACGACAACAGCGCCGGGCCGAACACGCAACCGTTCGGCGTTTTGACGCCGGGCGGCCTGCCGGTCCTCTGCTGGCGCGCCCAGACGGCGGCGGGGCCGGCCATCTTCGTTCGCAAGCGCGCGCAGGACGTGTGGCTTCCCGCGGCCGTCTTGTCCCTGCCGGAGCCGCCCTACCCGGCGCGCCCGCGCGTGGCCGCGGACGACCAAGCGGCGCATGTGGTCTGGACGTCGGAATCCGACGACGGCGGCACGGGCAACGTCTTCTACAGCGCGGCGCGGTGGCAGTGAAACCACGGACGCACACGGACGCATACGGATGAATCGAAGAAGCCGGCGGTCCGTGCTCGTCCGCGGGTGTCCGTTTCGGAGCGGCCTCTTGAAGATCAGGACCTTCTTCGCGTTCGCGTCGCTCGCGATTCTCGCCTCTCTCCTGGCGCGCCCAGCGCCAGCCGTCGATCCCGAAGAGGCCATGGCGCTGGACGATCTGGAGCGCAACGGGATCCGGGGCGACACGGCCTCGCTCAGGCAATTCCTGACCAACGGCTTTCCCTCCTCGGTCTCCTACAAGTCGCTGCCCGAACGCCCGCCGGAGAAGTGCCAACTGCTGATCAACGCCATGCAGGTCCTCGGCAAACGCGGGGCGAAGGACGCCGTCGCGCCGCTCGTGAGCCTGGCGCGGGGCCAGGCGAGCGCGGGCATTCAGGATATGATCCAGCGCGACGCGCTGTCGATCCCCGCCGCCTCGCGCGCGGCCTACCAGACGGCCCTGCAAAAGGCCCTGCAATACAACGCCGCCGTGGCGCTGGGGTTCATCGGCGACCGGTCGGCGGCCCCGCTGTTGCGCCAACTGTTCGACGCGGAAACCGAACCGGCGGTCCGCTGCCAGTACGCGTTGGGGCTGGCGTGCTGCGGCGACCCGTCCGGCATCGTCTTCTTGGTCGCGGAGATTCAGAAGGCCAACCAGACCTCCTCGGTCGCCGCGGCCAAGGCCGTCTATTACATCGCCGGAGTGGATTTCGGCTACACCGAGACGTCCCCCGCGGCGCTGCGCAGGAAACTGGCCGGCGACTACACGGCGTGGTGGCAGGAGACGGCGGCCCGGTTCGCGCTGACCCCGCCGGTGATCATCCGCCGGCGGATCGACGGCATCCCCGAGCCGCGCATCGCGCCGACGAGCGTTCGCAACCTGGTGGCGATGGCCAGCAACCCGCTCGATTTCTCCGACGCGCGCGGCAGCCGCACCGCCGCCGAGAAACTCGACAGCATGGGCAAGGATTTGGTCAAAGACCTCGAACCGATCCTCCACGATCCGATGGAGGACATCGCCGTGCGGATCGAGGCGATGCGCCGTTACGTGCTGCTGCGCGGCAAGGACGCCAGGAAAGCGATGAAGAAACTCTCGGAGGACGAGAACCCCGAAATCGCCGCCTACGCCAAGAAAGCCGTGCAAAACATCGAAAGCGGCGCCGCCCTGCGCAAACCGGTGTTCCAGACCGAACTGATCGAAGGCGGCGGCGCCTCCGGCGAGAAGAGGCCGGAGGAGAAGAAGTAGGCGGGGTTGGCGATCCAACATGCGCGCCGCGCTGTCATGCCGAGCGCGCCAAGGCGAATAGGCGGGGGCGAAAGCTTGTTGGTTGCGCTCTCGAGAAGCTACAGGGAATACACCGGCACAACCACTTCTCGTTCCGCGGCTCGACGTCCGCGAAGGCTCTCCTCAATCGTTTTCAGCACATTCGCCGCATAATAGCGTGTTCCGCATTGGCCGCACACTCCGGCGGGGACATTCTCGATCAGCACGTATCGCCCCCGAACCTTGCGGTGCAGGGTCACTCGTTTCTCAACAATCGACCCGCCGCAGTACTCGCACGTTTCGCCTTCCCAGAAGTCCATCGTTTTCCCTTTCATCGCCCAGGGTTATCCTCGTAAACTGTAATCACGCGAACCTTCCCCCCTTGAGTGATGCGGCAGACAATCCCCACGCAACGTCCATCCAGCGCCGAACCAACCACCTCGTATTTGCCCTCTTTCGGCCATGTTTTTCGAATCCTGCCCGTGAGAATGCCTTCTTCCACATCGTAGATATCAAAGCCGTCTTCTGCCGCTTCATCATCCGCATGTTCGGTCAGGTAATACAAACCATTGCGAACGAGAGTCTGGATTTGCGTGATTCGGCTCAAGATGGCCCTTTTCCCGGACGACTCGTTTGGCGTCGCGCGACACGTTCTTGACCCAAATCGCATTTCCGACTCAGGTCCATCAACTCAATATAACCCCATTCTGTTCCGCTCGTCGACAGGAATACGTTTGGGAAAGCGTCGAAAGGCGCGGCGGGGTCCGGCGGGAACAAGCTCGAGGAGAAGAAGCAGGCGGAGCCTCGCGCGCGTCAAGGCTTCTGCCGATTTGCTGGAGAAGGGCAGGGCGGCGTTCCCATCGCCCCGTCTCTTGATGGGCATTCTGACCGCGCGTCGGGAATTTCGGCATGTGGCGAAAAGCAATCGGACTCATTCCCCGTAATGGGTCCTTGCCCGATGAATGAAGACCGTATGGCTTTGCTCGTCAGGAGTCAGCTTCTGGGCGTCCTTGGCCGCTTCCTTCGTGAAGCGAATGTCGTAGGGTTTCACTTCCTCGCCCCGAGGACCTCCTCGGCGGAATCCCGGGGTGGAGAGGAGTTCGAGGGTTTCCAGCAGACTCTCGTAATCCTCTTCGGAAAGAAGCACCGCGGAGCCGCGACGATGATGGATTCGGTAGACCTCGTGTCTGTCCGTCGCCCCTTTGACCAGGTCAAAGAGTTCGCGCCTGGCGTCCGTCGCGGTCAAGGTTGTCATGGGTCATCGCCTCCAACATGTACGGCGTATGGTACGCATGATACGGTCCGACCTAATGAACGTTCATTCAGGGAGTCGGTACTTCGCCCGGACTTCCTTGACGTCTTTTGTCCGTCCCGCCTGACTGTCGGCCAAACCCTGCTCGATTGCCTCGCGAACGTAGATCTCGTGAATCAGATCGTCCCACGTGGAATTGCCGGGCATCTGGTCCACGATCTTATGCGCTTCTTCCTTAGTCATTGGCACGGGCCTGCTCATCCCTCGCCTCCCCGATGGAATCCAATACGTAATTCTAATGCGCCCGAGCCAGCATTTCAAGCTTCGTAAACCCAGATTGGCCTCTGCGTGGCGTAAGTTTTTCAGCCCGCGTGGCAGTGGAATGACGGCCAAAGGGCGCGCAGATCGGCGGCGCTTGCGCCGCCTGCGGGGCTGGAGAGCCTACGCCACTCAAACGGCCTGAGATTTGCATTGCGCGGGAAGGTGGCCGATGCGAAGTTGGGAGCGCCCGGGAAAAAGCGATTTTTCGGTTCATCAGCGGGATCAGCCATGCCGCCCCAGAAGTTCATCCGCGTCGTTGGCGCGTCGGAACACAACCTCAAGCACATCAACGTCGACATCCCCCGCAACACGATGACGGTCGTGACGGGGCTGTCGGGATCGGGCAAATCGTCGCTCGCGTTCGACACGATCTACGCCGAGGGGCAGCGGCGCTACGTCGAGAGCCTGTCCTCGTACGCGCGGCAGTTCCTCGACCAGATGCAGAAGCCGAAGGTCGAGCACATCGAAGGCCTCAGCCCCGCCATCTCGATCGAGCAGAAGAGCGTCAGCCGCAACCCGCGCTCGACCGTCGGCACGGTCACCGAGATCTACGACTACCTGAGAATCCTCTACGCCAACGTCGGCCACGCGCATTGCCCGCATTGCGGCCTTCCCCTCGAAGGCCAGACCGTGCAGGACATCGTCGACACGGTGCTTGCCTATCCCGAGGGGACGCGCGCGCTGCTCATGGCCCCGGTGGTGCGCGGGCGCAAGGGCGAATACGGCCAGATCTTCGACCAAGCGATGCGCGACGGCTTCACCCGCGCCAAAGTCGACGGCAAGGTCGTCGAACTCGAAGAGAGCCTGAAGCTCGACAAGCGCTACAAGCATTCGATCTCGATCATCATCGACCGCATCGTCGTGGCGCCGGACCTGAAGAGCCGCCTGACCGATTCGGTGGAACTGGCGTTGAAGAAGGCCGAGGGGCTGGTCGCGGTGGAGGTGGTCGGCTTGCCCGCCGGCGCGAAGGGCGAAGGAGCCCCCGCATTGGGCGAACGCGTCTTCAGCGAGTCGATGGCCTGCCCCGAGCATGGGCCGCAAATCGTCGAGTTGTCGCCGCGCATGTTTTCGTTCAACAGCCCGTACGGCGCCTGTCCCGCGTGCAACGGGCTGGGCACGTCGAACGAGGTCGACCCGGACCGCGTGATCGACCCGACGAAGACGATCGCCGAAGGAGCCATCCTCCCCTGGTCGGCGCTGCTCGTCGACTCCGGGAAGCAGCGCAAGAGGGAGAGCCATTCCTGGGGCGCGCAATGGACGCGAACGGTGTGCGAGCGCCTCGGCATCGACGTCAACAAACCGTTCACGAAACTCCGCCCGCGCGACCGCGAAACCCTCATGTATGGAGAAGGGGTCGGCAAGATCCCGGTCCATTTCCGTTCGCAGTCGGGCTCGAGCTTCAAGGCCTCCATCGATTTCCAGGGCATCGTCGGCGGCGTCGAACGGCGCCTGCGCGAAACGACCTCCGAGGCCGTGCGCGAGTATCTGACGCAGTTCTACAGCGACCGCCCGTGCCCGGCCTGCCGGGGCATGCGGCTGCGCCCCGAGTCGCTGGCGGTCACCCTCGGCGAGGCGAACATCGCCGAGTTTTGCCGCCAGACGGTCGAGGAGGCGATGCGCTGGTTCGACGGCCTGCAACTGACGGCGCGCGAGGCAAAGATCGCCGAACAGCCGATCAAGGAAATCCGCGACCGGCTGATGTTCCTCAATAACGTCGGACTCGGTTATCTGACGCTCGACCGCGCGGCGGCGACCCTGGCCGGCGGCGAGGGGCAGCGCATTCGCCTGGCCACCCAGGTCGGCTCGCAACTCGTCGGCGTTTTATACATCCTGGACGAGCCGTCGATCGGCCTGCACCAGCGCGACAACGCGCGGCTCATCGCCACTCTGCACCGGCTGCGCGACTTGGGCAACACGGTCATCGTCGTCGAGCACGACGAAAGCGCCATTCGCGCCGCGGATTGGGTGATCGACCTGGGCCCCGGCGCCGGGCGGCTGGGCGGCGAAGTGGTCGCGGTCGGCCCGCCCGCGGAGATCGAACGCCATCCGAGTTCGATCACCGGCGCGTACCTGTCGAAGCGCGAGCGGATTCCCATCCCCGAAGGCCGCCGGCCCGTCGATCTCACGCGGGTGTTGGTGGTGCGCGGCGCGGAGGAGCACAACCTGAAGAAGATCGACGTCCGCTTTCCGCTGGGCGCGATGACTTGCATCACCGGCGTGAGCGGCTCGGGCAAATCGACGCTGGTCAACGACATCCTGTTAGAGGCGCTCTCGCGCACCTTGCATGGAAGCAACACCTCGAACCCGGGGCGGCACGCGGGGATCGACGGCGTGGACCAGATCGACAAGGCGATCGCCATCGACCAGTCGCCCATCGGCCGCACCCCGCGATCGAACCCGGCCACGTACGTCGGGCTGTTCTCCCCCATCCGCGATCTGTTCGCCGACCTGCCGGAATCGCGTGTGCGCGGATACAAACCCGGACGGTTTTCGTTCAACGTCCAAGGCGGGCGCTGCGAGACGTGCCGGGGCGACGGCCTCATCAAGATCGAGATGCACTTCCTGCCCGACGTCTACGTGGAGTGCGAAGTCTGCAAGGGGCGGCGTTACAACCGCGAGACGTTGGAGGTTCTCTACAAAGGGAAGTCCATCGCCGACGTCCTGGACATGACGGTCGAAGAGGCGCTGGAGTTCTTCTCCGCCGTCCCCGCCATCCGCTCCAAGCTCCAGACGCTCTACGACGTCGGCCTCGACTACATCCATCTCGGCCAGGCGGCCACCACGCTCTCGGGCGGCGAAGCGCAGCGCATCAAGCTCTCGCGCGAACTTTCGCGTCGCGACACCGGCCGCACGCTCTACATTCTCGACGAACCGACGACGGGCTTGCATTTCGCCGACGTGGAACGACTGCTCGGAGTGCTGCAGAAACTCGTCGAACTCGGCAACACGGTGGTCGTGATCGAACATCATCTCGACGTGATCAAGACAGCGGACTGGGTCATCGACATGGGACCCGAAGGCGGAGCCGCGGGCGGAACCATCGTTGCCGAGGGACCGCCCGAGTGGATCGCGCAACAGCGCGCGAGCCACACCGGTCGCGCGCTGGCGTCGGTGCTCGCATGAACCAGCCGCCGCGCCCGTTCCCGACGCCGCTGAACGCCGCGCTGCTCACGATGATGGGCGTTTTCTTCACCACCGCGATCGCCGTGATGATTTCGGAGTGGACAACGCCCACCGCGGCGATCGGCATCGCGACCGTACTCGGCCTCGGCGGCGCGGCGATGCTCGGCGCGGCCAGCATTCCAGCGCCGCATGCCGAACGCGTCGGCCTGCGCGGACTGCGCCGGCAGCAACTGCTCCCGCTGCTGCTGCTGCTTCCGATCGCGCTGCTCGCCAGCGAAGTCGACAACGCGATCGGCTTGCTCTTGCCCGCACCCGACGCGCAGCAGGTCGTGCAGGAAACAATCGAGAGGCTTCCGACCGACACGAGTCTCTCGGTGCTGGAAACACAGATCGTAGCGGTCGGGCTCGTCCCGGTCGTCGAGGAGTGGTTCTTCCGCGGCGTGTTGCAGCAGGGACTCGTCGCCAGCATGGGCGCA
>JAPLSS010000977.1 GCA_026398515.1 Candidatus Sumerlaeota bacterium
AAACGGAACCACTTTCCGTCCCAAAAGACCAAACTCCCGCGAACGATCTCCGCCACGCGCGGATCGCCCAGCCATAGGCGCTTTTCCATTACACCCGGCTGGAAAGCCGGGGCTACCGTAGCGCCGGCTTTCCAGCCGGCATTCAACCCTTCCCGTATCTCCGCCGCCAACGCCTCGTCCGTCAAAGCAAACAGACGTTTACGAATTCGCAAGCGCTGCTTCGCGGGCGTTTCGTTCGGACGGGGCGCCGCGGAATCCAGCTGCGTCTTCTCGCGGCGCAAACGGTCGAGAACCGGGCGCGGCAGCGATCCGGCCAGGCGAAAGGAGACAAAGAGGATCGCGCCATCCGGCTGCCAATGGGGGAGGTATCGGCGGTAGAAAGTGTAATCGGCGGGGCGTGTGCTCATGACTCAGCCTCTCACGAAGCCGGCTGGAAAGCCGGCGCTACGGCAGGTAGCCCCGGCTTTCCAGCCGGGTTTATTCAGCCGGGTTTACGATGATCTTCCGCTCCTCCGCCGTCAAGCCGTAGAGCGCGGCGACGCGGTCGTTCAGTTCGGCTTCCAGCGCCAGGCGGTTCGGGCAGTCGTCGGACGAGAGGGCTTCGGCCAGCGAGGCGATCTTGCGCTTGTCCGCGGGCGAGGCGGAGGCGATGGGGAGGGTTTCCATGAATTGTGTACATAACTCATAGAAACCTCCAGCCTTCGGCGTACACATGCCGGTGATGGCGAACCATATAACGCGTGAATTGAGCAAACCCACTTCAAAATACGATCCCTCGGGAATAATGTAGCATTTGTTGTTGGAGAAGTATCTCTTGACGTCGAATGAAAACTTAGGAAACTGCACGAAATGCGGATACATGATCTTGGGCTTCTCGAATTCGTCGTAGTATACACACGGCCTCAATTCCCAATACCAGTCGCCCTTATCCTGTCGTTTCCTGGCTGCTTTCTCGAAACTCGCCAACCATTTCGAAACTGCGGAGTAGCGCTTCTCCAAGAACGCAAAGGCGTTCTTCTCGGAGCCGAACGGGCCGCCGGCCTTGTTGGTCCATCCGGCAGAGAAACGGATCAACCACAGCCCGCGCCACTCGGCGCGCCAGGGCTTGAGGTCCTTGCCTTCCAGGAAGGGCTTGAGGATTTCCTTGCTGCGCGGGTGGTCGGCCACTAGCGCATCGCGCGTTTCCTGATCGATGACAAAGGCTTCGTTCAGGCCGGTCGTAATGCCTCTGTAGCACTCTCCATTGGAGTAGTCGCCCACGGTCTTCCCGGCGTCCCTGATCTTCTGCCGCAGGCGCGCGATTCTCCGATCCTCGAACCGCCAGCCCTGCTCCTCGAGTTCGGCCTGGGGCACGAGAATGCCGGGCGCGTGGAGTTCGTCCTCTAACTCCGAGGGCAGGATGGTCTTGACCTGCGAGGCGCGAATCTGATGATCACGCGGCGGACGTCTCTTCTCCACGATGATGATCGCCGGATAGGTCGTCACGTTCGCGAAGACCTGCAAATCGCCGAAGTCCAGGAAGCGGGCCACCGTCATCCGGTCGCGCAGGAAGTTGCGCAGTTTGGCCGCCGCCGCGGTCTTCGTCCACGTGCTCGAACAGATGAAGACCATCAGGCCCCCGGCCGTACGTAGCGCCGGCTTTCCAGCCGGCAATTCCGCAACCGAGCCGGCTGGAAAGCCGGC
>JAPLSS010000205.1 GCA_026398515.1 Candidatus Sumerlaeota bacterium
CGCCAACCCCGCGGTTGTTTCCCGGTCGGCCATCTCCATCGCGGCCAGCGTGTTGGACGTCGCGGCATCCATCTTCGTCGAGGACGCCTTCTCCTCCTGGGCTTGCATCGCCTCGGCGAGTTTCTCGCGCGCGACCGTGGCCGACGTCTCCAAGTCCTCTTTCTGCGCTTCGGTGAGCGTGTAGGAGTCGGCTTCGTCCAGATGCTTCAGAAACGCGTCCCACTGCGTGGCGGCGGAGCGTTTCGCTTGCTGTTGGATGAAGACGTCAGCCAGTTCGGTCCGGGCCAGCGTGGCCGTCGTCTCCAGGTCGTCGCGGGCGGACTGGGGCATGTTGAGCGACGCGGCCTCGCCGAGTTTGCTCAGAAACGCCTTCCACTGCTTGTGGCGCGCGAACGACGTCATCTGATCCATGTACAGATCGGCTTTGACGTCCTTGATGACTTGCGTCGGCGGCTTGACCCCGGCCAGGATGTCCTCGCGAAGTTTCTCGGGGAGGAACTCGACGCTGTCGGCCAGATACGCGGCGGCCTGTTGCCCTTTATCGTTTTCCACCAAGTCACGAATGTGGCGGTTGCGGTCGTTCTGGGCGCGCTTGAGGATTTGGGCGTAGAACTGCTTGGCCTCCCCGGTCGACTCGGCCTGTTCCATCAGGCGATACAGGCGAATGAGCGCGGCATCGCTGTTGCCTTCCTTGCGCCATTCCGCCTGGATTTCGGCAATGTCCAAACTCTCGAACTGCTTGCGGGCCTCCGCGACCTTGGCGCGCATTTCGGCCGTGTTGATCTGGACCAAGCCCAACTGAGCGGCGGTGTCCGCGCGATCGAGGGTCGTCATCGCCCGGTCGTAGCCTATGCCGGATTCCAGATACTGATCCACGGCCCGTTGGATCTCCGTCTTGGCGGATTCGATCAGTTGCTGCCGCGAGTTGCGCATTTCGGCCATCTCTCTCTCATCGAGATTGCGGGCGATGAGAAAATTGAGGGCCTCCGCCGCGGCGGCGTAATCGCGGCGGCGCGCCGCCTGGGCCGCCTCCTGCCGCTGCATGCTTACCTGTTCATTGATGATGACTTCCAACATCCTCGCCAGCTGCCGCGATTCGGGCCGGCGGCTCTTCAAATCTCCGACGGCGGCCAGACTCCGCAACGCCGCGCCCCATTGGTTCGCCTGGTAGTTCTTCAGCCCTTGCGCCAGGAGCGGCATGGCCGGATCAGGCCGCAGCGCCATCGCCAGCCAGATCCCCAAGACCAACGCGGCCACGGCCAGGCAGCCGGCCACAATCTGATAGAACCGCAGGGAGGGAAGGACGCGCTTGAAGATCTCGCTCTTGGCCAGGTAGTCGTGGGCCTTTTGGAGCGTGGGCGCGAGGGCCAGGGCCTTGGTCCATTCCTCGCGCGCCTCTTCGAAGCGCTGCAGGCGCGCCAGGACCGTTCCCAACAACACGTGCGCGCCGGCGTTGCGATAGTTCAGCTCGAGCGAGTTTTGCAGTTCCAGAAGGGCTTCTTCATTGCGGCCGCGTTCGGCATGCTCCAGCGCCAGGTTGTAGTGATGATGCGCCCGGTTGACGATCAACCGCAGCATCGTGAGGTCTTTCTGGCAATTGTAACACCGGTCCAGTTCCTCGCGATTCTCGGTTTCGCAGTACGGGCAGATCATGCCGGGGAACCCTTCTCAAGTTCCGCCATCAGGTTGGCCAACACCTCGATCTCGCCCTGGGCGGCCGAGAGCTCCCCCTCCTCGCGCTTGCGCTTCAAGTTCAACACGCTTTGGCGCAATTCCTTGCTTTTTGCGCCTTCGGCCATGCCCTTCGCCAGTTTCTCGGCGCGGGCGATCAGCTCGTCGGTTTGGGCCTCGGTGTAGTCGGAGATGCGCTTGCGCAACTCCTGCATCGCCCGCATCTGCGCCTCGCGGCGCATGCGCGCCTTGTCCTCTTCGCCCAACCGAGTGTCGGTCGACGCGATGGTGATCGATTTCTGCACGCCGGTGGCCAGGTCCTCGGCCTTCACTTCCAGGATGCGGTCGGAGTTCAGTTTGAACGTGATCTCGATGCGCGGGACCCCGCGCGGGGCCGGGGTGATGGCTTCAATGCGCAGCAGGTCGAGGAACGTGTTTTCCGAGGCCACCGGCTCCTGCCCTTCGTAGATGGGGAACGAGATGGCCTCCTGGAAATCGCGGGTCGTGGTGAAAATGTCCTTCGCCTCGACCGGGTAGGTGCTGTTGCGTTCGATGATGACGCCCATCTGGTCGTGCTGCAGCCCGACGCCCAGGTTAAACGGGGTCATGTGGATGATGACCGGCGCCTCTTTGCCGTAGCGCGCGGCCAGCGTGTCCTCCAGTTCCCCTTCCAACGGCGACAGGATGAGCGTCTGCACGGCGGCGCCGAGGGCCACGACTTCGTCCGGCGAGATGTCGCGATGCGGGTTCTTGCCCATGAGATCCTTGACGCGCCGCTGCACCAGTGGAATGCGGGTCGAGCCGCCGACGAGCAGGATCGTGTCGACATCCTCGGGCTTCAGGTTCGCGTCGTCCATGGCCTCCTGGGTCGACTTCATCGTGCGCTCGACAAAGTCCGCGATCATCGATTCCAATTGCGCGCGGGTCAGCGACGCTTCCAGCGTCAGCGGCCCTTTGTCGCTCATGGTGACGGCCTCGACGAGGATCGTCGTGTCGTTGACTTCCGACAGGTCGATCTTGGCCTCCTCCGCCGCTTCCTTGATGCGCTGCATGGCGATCGGGTCCTCGGTCAGGTCGACGTTCTGCTCCTTCTTGAACTGCTCGACCAGGTGGTCGACGATTAGATTGTCGATGTCGTCGCCGCCCAGGTGCGTGTCGCCGTGAATCGAGATGACGCGGAACACGCCCGAAATGTACTCCAGGATCGAAACGTCGAAGGTGCCGCCGCCGAAATCATAGACGAGGATCTTCTGGTCCTTCTGTTTGTCCAACCCATAAGCCACCGCCGCCGCCGTCGGCTCGTCGATGATCCGCCGCACGGTCAGACCGGCGATCTCGCCGGCGTCGCGGGTGGCCGCGCGCTGGGCGTCGGTGAAGTAGGCCGGGACGGTGATGACCGCCTGGGTGATCTCTTCGCCGAAGTAGTCCTCGGAGTCCTGCTTCAGTTTCTGCAGGATCATCGCCGAGATCTCTTGGGGCGTGTAGACCTTGCCCTCGATGTTCACCCGATGCGAGGTGCCCATGTGGCGCTTGATGGAAAAGACCGTGCGCCCGATGTTCATCACCGCGCCGCGCTTGGCCTTCTTGCCCACCAACACCTCGCCGCTCTTGGAGAACCCGACGACCGAGGGCGTCAGGCGGTCGCCCAGGGAATTGGGCACGATGACCGGCCCATTCTTCTCCATGACGGCCACGCCCGAGTTCGTGGTGCCCAGGTCGATTCCGATGATCCTGGCCATGGTGTGTTTTATCCCCTTTCATTGCAGGCCACGACGACCTTCGCGTCGCGCAGAGGCTTCCCTTTGTACCGCCACCCGCGTTTCACTTCCTGAATCACCATATTGTGAGGGTAATCGTTCGTCGGACGATAGTCAATCACCTCCATACACTCCAGATTGACCAGTTTGCCCACGGTTTCCATGGGCACCAAGCCGACGCTGACCAAATCCCCCTGCAACTTGAAATACAGCCCCTCCAGCGTTTGCAGCCAGTTGTTGACCTCCGGCGTCGGCGGCATCGACCGCAGCCCCTCGAGGATGCGATCAAACCCGTCCAACCGTGGCAGGATTCGGCGAATGAACCGGTCGAACTCCTGGCCGCCGGCCTCCGATTGGCAGGCCTTGAGCTGTTCGCTCATTTCGGCCATCCCCTCGCGGGCCAGCATCATCTCGGAGATCGTGGTCAGCAGGTCGCCGGCCTCTTCCGAGGCGCGCAGACTCAGGGCCGACTCGAAGACCGGCTCCGGCTTCTCGTCCACGCGGAACTCGTCAGCGAACACGACCCGCGAGACCCATTCGCGCATGGTCTTGCCTACAGCCATCGGAATCCTCCCCCGCCGTCCGCCGGCAACGCGCCCCCTCGCCTTCCCCTTGTCAGAGCGAAAAGACAACCATCCCGTATATAATGCGCCCGCCCACGGAATGCAATCGGCGTTTCGTGGCGCAGGCTTTCCCGCCTGCGCCGCTCCGAACACGCCACCAAAGAACGCGCAGGCGGGAACGCCTACGCCGCTAGCGCATGCGCAGCTCCTGCATCATCTTCCGGGCGGCCTGGTTTCTGGGGTCCAACTGCAGGACCGCCTGGAATTCCAGAAAGGCGGCGCGTTTGTCCCCTTTCAGATAGTAGGTGGACCCGATTTCCAGATGCACTTCGGGGTTTTTCGGCCCGACGATCTTGACCAACGACTTGAAGTGCTTCAACGCGCTGCTGTATTGCCCTTGCTCGCGGCAGCGTTTGCCGAGATCCAGATGAGCGCGGATGATGGCGTCGCGGGTTTCCAGGTTCTTCGGGTCGATCTGAATGCTCTGGCGCCAGGCCATAAACGCCGCGTCGATCTGGCCGGAGTTCAGCAGCGCCCAGCCCAGCAGGTTCATGGCTTCGACGCTTTTCGGGTTCTTGCGGATCAGGGTCTTGAGCGATTCGACCGCCTCGCTCCACTGGCGCTGCTCCATCTGGCTGACGGCGATCTGGTATTGCGCCTCATAGTCGTCGGGGGCGATCTTCAGGATTTCCTTGTATTCTTTGACCGCCGAGGCCGAGGCCGCCGCGCCCTGGCCGGCGGCGGCCGCCGCTGGCGCGGCCTCCATGGCGCGGCCGCCGTGGTGCCGATGCACCTCCAGAATGCAGTTGCGCAGGTATTCGTCGTCGGGCGTGCGATCGAGCGTCAGTTTCCAGCGCCGCAACGCCTCCGCCCAGTAGCGCTCGGCCTCGTCCTTGCGGCCGGCGGCCTCGCAGGCCAGGGCGAGGTTGTGGACCGTGGCGTCGTCGTCGGGGTTCATCTGCGAGGCGCGCACCCACATCTCGATGGCCTCCTCGTACAATTCGTGCTCGGCGTACGAGTAGGCCAGCGAGCAGCGGGCGAAAATCAGGTTGTTCTTCGCCCGCTGGTGGGTGGGGTCGATTTGCAGGATGCGCTCCCAGGCGTCGATGGCGCGCTGGTACTGCCGGCGGCGGATGGATTGGGCGCTCAGCAGCATCAGGGCCTTGGCCAGCGCCTCGTATTTCTCCTCGGCGCCGTCGCCCTTCTCCAGTTCGCCCTCCATTTGGGCGATGGTCTTCTCCAACGCCGCCTCGTCGGCCTCCGCTTTCTCCTCATCCAGGAATTGAAACCGGCCCTGGACGGGAGTAAAGGCCAGGACGTCCTCGCGCGCGCGCTTGACCGGGTCGGTCAGGCGGTCGTAGGCGTTCTGGATGACCATGAAGCGGTCGGTGTGCCGTTCCGGATCGAAGCGTTTGACGAGCCGGATGTACGACTCTTTGATCTGCTCGTCGGTCGCCCCTTTGCGGAGGTTGAGGATTGCGTAGGCCCCTTGACGCGCCATGGTTGATCCGACTTTCGTTCATGGGCCGCTGGGCGGCGGCCGACCGTTTGCGAGTCCGCGCGGGACGAAGCCAGCCGACCCGATCCTCCCCCCGCGGCGCCGAGGATAGGGCGACGCATGGGCTAATAGAAGGGCGAAGAAGGGTTTTCAAGGGAAAAAGAGAGGCGGCGCCCGTAGGTCCGTCCTGCCGAAGCGGGCGGAACGCGCTTCCGGCGATGACGCCCCAACTTGGCCGAGCCGGATCCAAGCCGGGGTTCTTGCGCTTGGAATGTTGAATGTCGAACAGGGAATGTCGAACTCCGAAGTCTCCCCCGCGGGTCTCCTCTCCATCGACGGCGCACTTCTCCCTTCGACATTCCCTGTTCGATATTCGACATTCCTCTCGAATCTGCTTGCGCGTTTTTTCTTGGAAGCTTAGCGTCTTGCCTTGAAGCGGAGGGGGAAGCTGCGCGTGATCGGCCTTCCTGGATGTATGCCTCGCGCGCGAACGCCACTTCCAGACGAATGGAGATGAGCGGTCCATGGCCACGCAAGAGGGGGTTTCCAAAGGCGTCTCCGGCCGGCGCGGCGTGCTGATCGCCGTGGAAGGGCTGGACGGCTCGGGCAAGTCGACGCAGATTTACCTGCTGCGCCGCTGGCTCGAGTTGGAGGGCTACCGGGTCTATTTCACCGAATGGAATTCCTCGGTGCTGGTCAAGGCGGCGACGAAGAAGGGCAAGAAACTCAACCTGCTGACCCCGCGGACGTTCTGCCTGATTCACGCCACCGACTTCGCCGACCGCTTCGAGCGGCAGGTCCTCCCGCTCCTGCGCGCCGACTACATCGTGCTGGCGGACCGCTACATTTACACCGCCATGGCCCGCGACGCCGTGCGCCATTGCAACCCGCAATGGGTCCGCAAGGTCTATTCCTTCGCCGTGCCCCCCGACATCACCTACTTCTTCGACGTGCCCCTGGAGACGTCGCTGGGGCGGATTCTCGGCGGGCGTCCGCAGCTGAAATACCACGAGGCGGGCATGGACCTGGGCCTGTCCGACGATCCCTACGAATCGTTCCGCATCTTCCAGGGGCGCATCCGCGAGGAGTATCTGAAGATCGTGGACGAGTTCGGCCTGGTGCGCATCGACGCCGCCAAGGCCATTGAGGAACAGCAGCAGGAGGTTCGGCGCATTCTGCAGGAGAAAGTCGATCTGGCGCAGTACAAACTCAAAGGCGCACGGTACAACCCCTAGGACCGCCGACGGAGCATGGCAGAACCCATGAAACGAGCTTACGGACAACTGCCTCCGAACGTCAATCCGGAGGAACTCCACGGGAAGCTGATCGTCATCGAAGGCCCCGACGGATCGGGCCGATCCACCCAGGTGCGCATTCTGCAGGACTGGCTGGAGCGCGGCGGCCATGCCATGGGCCAGGTGGGCCTGCGCCGCTCCAGCCTCGTGGCCGCCGAACTGGACAAGGCCAAGCAGGGGAACATCCTCGGCCGCACGACGATGAGCCTGTTCTACGCCACCGACTTTTACGATCAGTTGGAGAACCAGATCATCCCCTGGCTGCGCGCGGGAATGATCGTGGTGGCCGACCGGTACATTTACACGCTGATGGCGCGCGACATCGTGCGCGGCGCCGACGAGGAGTGGGTCGAAACGGTCTATTCCGGCGCGATCGTTCCCGGCGCGATCTTCTACTTGAAGGTCTCGCCGCAGGAGATGATCGAGCGCAACCTGCGCAAGCGCGCCAGCCTCGACTATTGGGAGTCGGGGATGGACATCGCCCTGTCGCGCGACATGTTCGAGAGCTTCGTCAAGTACCAGCGCCTGATCCGCCGGGAATTCCAGCGGATGGAGAAAAAATACAATTTCATTACGATCAACGCCAATCGCGGCGTGCGCAGTATCGCGCGCGAGATCGAATTTCACTTAGGCAAGATCCTCGATGGCGGCGTCGAAGGATGACAGACACGCGCGGGACGCCTCCGAAGACGCGCCCGGCGTCGGCGCGGCGGGGAACGCCGGCGCGGCCGAGGCGGCGCTGGAGGAGCGGGTGCGCAACGCGCGCCGTCTCGCCCGCGAGACGGCGGCGCAGGTGGCCGCGGCCCTGGAGGCCGCGCTGGAGCAGGCGCTCGCCGGGGCGAAGCGGATCGAGCCGCCCGCCCGGCGCGCGCGGTTTTGCCAACGGGCGGCCAAGCGCTTCGCGGAACTGAAGGTTAAACCCGCCAAGGGGCGCCTGAAGGACCTGCGCCGCATCGACGCGCTGCTCGCCGCGCTGTTTCATGAACTGGGGCGGTTGGCGTGATGAACGAACACGTGATCGGCATTGATCTCGGCGGAACCAAGGTGCTGTCGGCGGTGGTCGACGCCTCGTTCCAGATTGTGAGCCGCGGGCGCAAGCGCACTCAGAAATTGAAGACGGGCGAGGAAGTCTTCGAGCGCCTGGTGGAGTCCGCGCGCGAGGCCGCCGCCGAGGCGCAGATCCCGCTCGAGCAGATCGCGGCCATCGGCGTCGGCGCCCCGGGGCCGCTCAATCCCGACACCGGCATCGTCGAAGTCACGCCCAACATGGGGTTCCGCAACTTCCCGTTGCGCGATCGAATGCAAGAGGCGCTGGGGCGGCCGGCCTTCGTCAACAACGACGTCAACCTCGGCACGTTC
>JAPLSS010000967.1 GCA_026398515.1 Candidatus Sumerlaeota bacterium
AATCAGAATCCCCCCGATGCCCAGCGCGATCGCCAGGGCCAGCGGCGCTGCGGCGAGGAACACCCCGAGCGTCGTGGCCACGCCTTTGCCGCCTTTGAAGCCAAGATAGGGCGTGTAGACGTGGCCGAGGATGGCCGCCAGCCCGATAAGCAACACGTGCGTCGCGGGGTCCAGCCCGCCCGCCGGCCCGTGGGCCAGATAGGGCGCGAGGAAATGCGCGGGCAGATAGCCCTTCGCCGCGTCGAGCAGGAAGCACACGAGAAAGACGACCATCGACCACGGGCGCTGAAACACGCGGCAGGCGTTGGTCGCGCCGACGTTGCCGCTGCCGATCGTGCGCAGGTCGATGCCCTTCGTCAGGCGCACGAGGAGATAGGAATTCGGGATGCCGCCGATGAGGTAGCCGGCCAGAAGAATGAGAACAAGAGGGACCATTTCACCGTCTTTCCCGTCCGTTGGAGTCCGATAGGCCGGCGTCGCCTTCGGTTCATCGTCCTGCCCCAAAATCGTCCTGCCTTTATCCGCCTTGCCCACGTCATTCAACGACAGGCAAGACGATTGTGGGGCAGGACGATTTCCGCCCTTCGATACGCGGATTATTCATGAACCCACGACACGTCATTGCTCCTCTTTGAACCGATCCTCCGCCTTCTTCCTCCACCGCAGTTTGATCGGCGTCCCTTCGAAGCCGAACGTTTCGCGAAGTTGGTTCACCAGATAGCGTTCATAAGAGAAATGCACGATTTCCGGCGCGTTGGCAAACAAGGCGAACGTCGGCGGCCGGCTCCCGATTTGCGTGGCGTACTTGATGCGCAGCATTTGGCCCCGCCGCGAAGGCGGCGAACGGCGCGCCAGCGAGCGCTCCAGCCAGCGGTTCAACTCCGCCGTCGGGATCTCGCGACGGTATTCCGCCAAGACCGTGTCGATCAGCGAGAACAACCGGACCACGCGCTGGCCGGTCAGCGCCGAGAGAAACAGAATCGGCGCGTAGGCCAGGAACTTGAAATCGCGCCGCAGCGCCTTGGCCCACGCCCCGGCGGTGCTGTTGTCCTTCTCCACCAGGTCCCACTTGTTGACGGCCAGGATCGCGGCGCATCCGGCCTCCTGGGCGATGCCGGCGATGTGCGCGTCCTGCGCGGTCACGCCCTCGGCGGCGTCGATCAACACCACCGCCACGTCGGCGCGCTCCATGCTGACGCCCGCGCGCAACGCGGTCAGTTTTTCCACGCCCGGCTCGATTTTGCCGCGCCGGCGCAGCCCCGCCGTGTCGATGATCACGTACGGGCGCCCGTCGTGGATGACGCGCGAATCGATCGAGTCGCGGGTCGTCCCGGGGACGGGGCCGGCGATCATCCGCTTTTCGCCGAGGATCGTGTTCACCAGCGTCGATTTTCCCACGTTCTGCCGGCCGACGATGGCAATCCGCGGCGCGGCGTCTTCCTCCTCTCCCAGAGGCGCCTCGGAGGGCGGAAACGTGGCGACGACCTCGTCCAGCAGGTCGCCGACGCCATGGCCTTTGAGCGCGGAGATCGGCCACACGTCGCCCACGCTAAATGCGGCGAAGGAATACGCTTCGTTATGTTCGCGCGCGGTGTCGCACTTGTTCGCCACGAGGAACAAGGGCTTCTGGGTCCGCCGCAGCAGCTCGACGATTTCGTGGTCGGCGGCGGTCAGGCCATCGCGCACGTCGACCATAAACAGGAGGGTATCGGCCTGCTC
>JAPLSS010000336.1 GCA_026398515.1 Candidatus Sumerlaeota bacterium
TTTCCGGCAACGCTGGCGAGTCGGGGAAGCACATCCGCATCGACTGGACCGCTGTTTCGGCGTTCAGCACCGAATGCTCCTGGCGAGTCGCCCGGTCGAACATCGCACGGAGGGACTGCTCGTCAGGGGTTTCCGCGGCCCGGGCCCACGATCCGACGGCAAGAAGGCCAAGGAGAGCCAACACGCCGGCCCCACGGTGAATACGGGTAGATTGCATTTCTACGCGCCTCCACGAGGATTGACGGCAATCCTCCGCCGTTCGATACGGAATGTTCTTGTAAAACCATTTTACCTCCAATGTGCCGATATCCGTCAAGAGGTTTCTGATGGTGCTCGTTTTTTTCTTGTACGAATCTCTGGAAAGAGATGGCGACTGACATACGCCTTTTTGCGCGCGAGAGCAGGAAATGCACAGAACGAGGACGATGGCATGGACTTCAAGCGCGCGTTGGAAGAGCGGTTGGTTCAAGTGGTGGGGCGCCTGTGCGCGAAGCGTCGAGCCGCAGCGCCCGAGGGCGCTGCGCGAGGCCGGCGGGCGGGGCATGATCATGCTGTCCGGCTACCGCTGGACGCTGGAAAAGAAGGAGGGCGGCGGGACGGTCTACACGAGCGACGAACGCTTCGACCGGGAAGTCAAACCGTGGGCCGTCTGCCTGCCGGGCGGCGCCCCGCTGATTCGCCACGCGGTCAAAGAGGGCGACTTTCACGGCGCGCGCTGGGCGATGATGTGCCGCGCCACCGACTACGCCAAGAAGACGATCGTCGACGTCGCGCGCTATTGCGTCCAGGCCGGTTGGCCGGTCATTCACTTCGATCAGGAAGTCAGCGGCAACTACGCCGCGTCGGTCTGCTATTCCGACCAGCACGGCCATCCGGTCGGCCACGGCAAGTGGGCGCATGAGGCGATGGCCGATCTCTACAAGCGCATTCGCGAGACCTGCGCCCCGCTCGATCCCGACTTCGCCCTGTCGATGGAAGAGCCGAACGAGCTGTACTTGCAGCAGTTGAACCTGTGCCAGGAGCGCCCCTTCGGCATCACAACCGAATGGCCGTGCAGGAAGCCGGAGACGCGAAGCGCGCCGCTGTTCATGTATCTCTATCACGACTATCTGGTCGGCTGGGCGGCGTTCTACCCGTGGAAGGCGGGCGGGCATTCGGCCGAAGTCGTCGCCAAGGGCTTCACGGCGGGGCAGATGCCGGGTCTGACGCCGATCGGGCCGGCGGATGCGGAACAAGACCCGGCGCTGGCCGAGATGATGGAAAATTGCATGAAGGCGTATCGGACGTACGCGCTCGACTATTTGCTCTTCGGGCGGATGCTCGAGCCGCCGCCGATCGACGCGCCCGATCGAAAACTCCAGCTGGGCAATCAAGGCGAAACGACCGTTCCCGCCGTTTGGCATTCGGCCTGGCGCGCGCCGGACGGGCGGATCGGGGTCGCGCTGGCCAATTCGCTGGAGAAGGAACAGGGGTTGAAGCTGGACTTGACGCCGTTGCTGCCGGCGGGCGCGTCGGCCAAGGTTGTGTATAAGACATTGGCCGACGAAACGCCGCTGGCGGGACTCACGGTTGAAGTCAAGGTCCCGGCTCGCAGTCTGGCGTTGGTGGAAATGACAATAGCCGGACTCTAAGGTCCCGCATCCCTATCGCAAAGGAACACGACCCATGGCCGAGACCGCTGTTTCCACCGCTCCCACAAAAGACAAGTCGATTGTCCGCGAGCTGGCGAAGCGCGTGGCCGAGATCGCCGCGCTGCCCGTGCAACAGGAGAAGGCCGACATGTGGCGGCGCCACAACCGGCTCGAACGCGTGCGGCCCCTCGTGCTGTGCAACCCCCACGAGAGCACGTGGAAAGAGATCTTCGACGCGAAAGACTTCCAATGCGCCGACCCGTTCCACCTCGCGCAGGAAAAGGCCCTGCGCTACAAGCTCTACCAGTGGGACCGCATGCGCGACGACCACGTGATCGACGACGTCATCGCCAGCCCGATCGCCATTCAGGACAGCGGCTTCGGGATCGCGGCTAAGGCTATTCGCCCCGACCACGACTTCGGCGCGCGGCGGTTCGTCCCGGTCATCGTCGAAGAGCGCGACATCGAGAAGATCCAAATGCCGCGCATCACGGTGGACTGGAAGGCCACTGAGACGCGCTATCAGCGCCTGAGCGAACTCTACGACGGCATCCTGCGCGTGGAGAAACAGGGCATGAGCCGTTCCTGGTTCGCGCCGATGGACGCGTTCATCACCTGGCGGGGCGTCGAACAGATGTTCGTGGACCTGATGGACCGGCCGGAGTGGATTCATCAGGTTATGGAACGCATGCTGGCCGGCTGGAACGCCCGCTTCGATCAACTCGAGGCGCAGGGGCTGCTGCAGCGGAACGATGGCAATCAGTGGGTCGCCTCCGGGGGATTCGGCTTCAGCGACGAACTGCCGCAGCCGGATTTCGACGGCGTCCACGTGCGGACGATGGACCTCTGGGGCCACGCCACCACGCAGATCTTCACCAACGGGATTTCGCCGGCGATGCACGAGGAGTTCGCTCTGCAATACGAGCGGCGCTTCCTTTCGCGGTTCGGGCTGAACTGTTACGGTTGCTGCGAGCCGCTCGATAAGAAGCTGCACATCGTGAAGACCATCCCGCGGCTGCGGCGCGTGTCGATGAGCCCGTGGATCGACCCGGCGCGCGGGGCCGAAGGGCTGGGCAAGGACTACATCTTCTCCTACAAGCCGAACCCGGCGATGGTCTCGATGGAAGGCTGGGACCCCGGCCTGACGCGCAAAATCCTCGGCGACTGCCTGGAGAAGACCCGCGGCTGTGTCGTGGAGATGATCCTCAAAGACCTGCACACCTGCCGCCGCGAGCCGCGCCGGCTGTGGGAGTGGATGCAAATCGCCATGGAGCTGGCGGAGAAATACGCGTGAGCCTGGACGCGCGCCCGATGAGGAATTCCCCGCCTTGACGGCAGCGCATATATGAGTTTTTTAACATGCAATGTCAAAATACCCAAAGGCCTCTCAGGTTGCGCGCCACTCCATGCCGCCTTGCAAGGACGAAAATGAGTGTTTGAGTTCGTAGTCCCGCCTTTAGGCGGTCTTGCGGGTTCCTCGCTGGCAACGTCGGCTCGAAGACCGCCTAAAGGCGGGACTACGTACTCACGACGCTCGTTTTCGGGAGAGGTGGATTTACCCCATTCGTCTGTTAGTCCCGAGGCGGCTTTTCCGAATGGCAAGTTCCTCAGTGCGACCCCGCCGGGCGGATGACCGGGGCGGAATCTTCTCTGGCAGGCATGACCGACAGTGCGATACAATACGACGCCATGGAGGATGCGATGAAGATGACCCGGGAGCGCAAGCAGCCCAACGGCGGGTGGATGGCCGGCGTGGCCGTCAGGCCACGCCGCTGCTCATGCCGGGGGACCTTTCAGCGATTTTGGGATTCGGGAGTTTGGTCGACCGTCCGTATGCCGAGGAAAGCCATCTCGATCTTGAAGGATGAAAGGAGCCTTCCACGCCAATTGCCTGTTCAGCGTGTAGCGCCCCGTGGGGCGAGTCCGGGCGACCGGCGCGCTCAAGTTCACGGGGTCCAGCCGCC
>JAPLSS010000014.1 GCA_026398515.1 Candidatus Sumerlaeota bacterium
GCTCCCTCTCGGGAGGAGTCGTGAAATTTAGGCGCTACAGATCGTAAGGCCAAATAAAAGCCGCCAACCCCTTGAAAAACCAAGGGTTGGCGGCCTAGAATCCACATGGCTTTAGACTATTCCTCTGAAACTCACGCTAGAAATGGGGTCATTGAAGAATGCGATCGAAAAAAGCAGGACGATGAAGAAGGCGGCGCTTCCATGTTGACCTCTTACATTCAAGCGGCGATGCGGCACGCGACATACAAGATTCTTTCCGACGACGGCACGTTTTATGGGGAAATCCCGGAATGCCGGGGCGTTTGGGCAAATGCCAGCACGTTGGAAGCCTGTCGGGAGGAGTTGCAGGAAGTTCTGGAAGAATGGATTCTCTTCTGCACCCATAAGAATATTCCGTTGCCGGTGATTGATGGTTTGGAGTTTGCGGTGAAGGAAACGGCCTGATGTCGGCCTAAGGTGTTTAGGCAAACGCCGCAAAAGGAGACGAGATCATGCGCGCAAGGTCGTTTTCCCTGGGCGTTGTTTGTCTTGCGGCGACGGCGGGCCTGTCGGTTTGGGCGAGCCTGAAGGAAACGCGCCCAGCCGCGCCAGCGCGGGCCCCCTCGCAACAACCCGGTCCGATGGTCGCGGAGGCGCCCATCGCCTTTTCCATCGGCCAAATGGACTATGTCCCGCCGTGCTCGCTGGGGCTGGAAAGCGCTGTTGAGAAAGGGGCCGTCCGGATAGAGACGCGCAACGCTGCGCCGCTCCAGTCCCGGCCGTGGCAAGCCGACCGAGGGATTTTGAAGGGTTATCTGTCGCCCTTCGGCGACAGCACGGCGTGGGTCCCACGGCCCATCAGTCGTTGTTGCCCGTGTAGAAGCCCTTGTTGGTCCGCATGATTATGCCGAGGGACGTCGTCCCGTTCGTCGCATCATAGACGTTGGTGGGCTGCGCCGTGCCATTGATCATCTCGTAGTGCCAGGGCCGGGTCGTTTGCCGCGACGGCCCAGGCGACGTCATGCACCAGAGGTACCCTTTGGCGCGACACGGATTGTTGTTGGCGTTGAGCAGGTAATATGTGTTGTATTCAAAGACCTTCCAGACGGCGTTCCCCGGCTGAGGCTGGACGGCGAATTGCCCGGTGACGCAGAAGGGGTCGATGGGGATGGACGAAATGTAGGCGACCGGGGTTGTTATCCGATTCCACGCCTGCGTGCGTTCCTGTTGCGTCGTCCACAAGGGCGGCGTATGGCTCTTGCCTTCGTTATAACCGATGGGGTAGCGGTTATAGTCGGTGCAATACGCCTCCAACGCCGTGGCTAGCGAGCGCATGTCGGCTTTGACGCGCGAAACCTTCGAGCGCGTTTGCGCCTCCAGGAAGTTCGGCACCGCGATGGCGGCCAGAATGGCGATGATGGCCACCACGATCAGCAATTCGATCAAGGTAAACCCTCTCGCCGTCTTTTCCACCTTTCTCTCCCTCCCCGTTGGGATTCCGGCCTGTTCGGCCCCGCGATCCCAGCCGACACCCCCCCCTGTTGCACAAGAACCAATCACCTATTCCACGGCTCGCAGGTTACAGGACAATTTCGGGCCGCGTAAAGGGAAAAGCAGATTCGAGAAGCAGCTTCGAGGCTTCGATGCGAGGCTGCTGACGCTACCGGCGGTCGCAAGCCGCCACGCCCTCACCGCCACGGTCCGCCTCGTCGGCCCAGGAAGGGTGTATGCCGCCAACAACGCCGCGGCGACGAGTTCAGACGCGGCGAGACAAGGTCGTCGCCATCAAGATCCGATGGGCCGATCAAGCGAAAGAACCTGATTCGCCGTCTCGCCGAATTCGGTTTTGAGGGCCCTTTCGCCTCTTCCGTCGCTTTTCTGCTGATTCATCCGGGGCGTTGGTGGTAAAAGGAAGGTGTTTAGGCAAACGCCGCAAAAGGAGACGAGATCATGCGCGCAAGATCGTTTTCCCT
>JAPLSS010000182.1 GCA_026398515.1 Candidatus Sumerlaeota bacterium
CTGCCGTATTCCCCGAAGGGGAAGAATATGAATAGCCGTGGGCGCCAGCCCACGGAACAGCGGCCCAAAACGGAACCGAACCTGAAGGGGTCGAACCGTGCCGTGGACGGCCTTGTTCGACCCCTCCAGGGTCGGGCTTCGAAGGATGGCGTTTCCGTGGACTGGCGCCCACGGCTATTCATATTCTTCCCCTTCGGGGAAGACGGCAAGAACGGGAGTTCATCGGCTGCCGGCCCTTAAGTTAGCGCCATTCGGCACTGGCTCGCTTTTCCGCCTGTCCTGAGCTTGCCGAAGGGGCCGAAGCTCTCAGGCTTTACTCGCGATAATCCACCGGAGAAGCGTGAAAGCAGGCGGCGCAAGCGCCGCCGAGCCTGTCCCCGGTTTTTCGTCCATCCTCGCGGATGATGCCCGCTGCTGGAATTCGTAAATACATCCGCAGCAGGACCGTGGAAGACATTCCGCTTGTCGCGTCCATTGGAAGGTTAGATAGTTCCTCCGTCACATCGTTCCTTCGGGTTGTCGCCATGGGATCGCACGAATCCGCCATGAAGTCTCTTCGCCGCATTGTGGTGAAGTTCGGCACCGCGGTGCTGACGCTCGACAACGGCCGGCTGAACGAGCCGCTGATCCGCCGCTGGGTCGATCTGCTCGCCGACCTGCGCGACGAGGGGCGCGAGATCCTGATCGTCACCTCGGGCGCCATCGGCGCGGGCCTGGGCGAAATGAATCTCGAGAAACGCCCCGACAACCTGCCCGATAAGCAAGCGCTGGCGGCCATCGGCCAAAGCCTGCTGATGAGCGTCTACAGCCAGGCCTTCCGCCGGCGCGGCTATCACGTCGCGCAAATCCTTCTCACCCGCGGCGACCTGGACGACCGGCGCCGCCATCTCAACGTCCGCAATTGCCTGCATCGCCTGTTGAAGATGGGCGTCATCCCGATCATCAACGAAAACGACACGGTCTCGGTCGACGAACTGTGCTTCAGCGACAACGACATTCTCTCGGCGATCATGGCCTCGAAGTGCGACGCCGATCTGCTGGTGATTTTCTCCGACGTGGACGGTTTGTATGAGCGCGATCCGCGGAAGCACCCCGACAGCAAAGTCGTCCCGGTCGTGCGCCAAATCGCCTCGGCGGTCGAAGACATGGCCGGCGACACCAGGTCGGCGCTCGGCGTCGGCGGCATGCAGGCCAAGATCGTGGCGGCCAAGGCGGCCACCCGCGCCGGCATCCCGGTGATCATCGCGCGGGGTCTGGATCCCAGCAACTTGCGGCGCATCCTGGCGGGCGAGAGCGTCGGCACGCGGTTCGAAGCGGCGTCGGGGGCGCGGCTGTCGTCGCGCGACCGCTGGATCGCGTTGGGCGCGCGGTCGTCGAATCGGCGCATCGTGGTCGACGCCGGCGCCCGACGCGCGCTGGTGGTCCGGAAGACGAGCCTGCTGCCCGTCGGCGTGGCCGAAGTCCAGGGCGAGTTCCAGAAGGGCGACGTGGTCGAGATCTGCGACAAGGACGGCCAGTGCTTCGCCAAGGGGCTGACCAACTATTCGTCCGAAGAAATTGCGCGCATCCGCGGGCGCAAATCGAGCGACATCGGAAAAGTCCTCGGCGAGAAGCGCTACGACGAGGTCGTGCATCGGGATAATCTGGTCGTGTTGGACGTCTGACGCTTCCCCGCAAGCGCGCCAAGTCTTGTCCACTACGTCCATGCCGTCCATAACGTCCATGCTGTCCATTCCCACGACCACCCAAGACCAACCCAGAAAGGCGCCCCCCATGAAAGCCGTCATCATCGGCGCCGGAAGCGCCTTCGGAAGCCGCCTGTCCATCGACATCCTCTCGCGCGAACCGATCCACGACGCCGCCATCGCGCTGTGCGACATCAACGCCGAGAAACTGGCGACGGTGCGCAAGTTCGTCCAGAGCGCCATCAACCATCACAAACTGCCCGCGAAGGTTGTCGCCTCGACCGACCGGCGCGAACTCCTGCGCGGCGCGGATTATGTCGTCATCGCCGTTTCGATCGGCGGCCCGGCCTACTACGACACGCCCTTCGATTGGGAGATGGAGATCCCGGCCAAATACGGCGTCGTGCAAACGGTCGCCGACACCGTCGGGCCCGGCGGCATCTTCCGGGCGTTGCGCACCGGGCCGGCCATGCTCGACTTCGTCCGCGACATCAATGAACTCTGCCCGGGGGCGATGATCCTGAATTACACGAATCCGATGGCGATTCTCACCTGGGTCCTGAGCGAGAAGTCCGCCGGCCCGGTCGTTGGCCTCTGCCACGGCGTGCAGGGCACGTCGCAGAAGATGGCGAAATACATCAACGCTCCCTACGGCGAGATCGGCTTCTGGTGCGCCGGCATCAACCACATGGCGTGGTTCCTCGAATTCACCCACAACGGCGAGAACGCCTACCCGCGCCTGCGCAAGGCGATGGAGGACCCGAAGATCTACGACCAGGACCCCACGCGCTTCGACATCTTAAAACGGTTTGGTTATTTCTGCACCGAAAGCAGTCGTCACGCCCTCGAATACATGCCCTATTTCCGCCACGACACGGCGCGCGTCGAGCGATTCCGCGCGATCACGCGCGGCGTGAAGGGCCGGCGCCAGACGTGGTATGAGGACATGGGCGTCAAGGCCGAGCACGCCGACAGCATTCAACTGATCCGCTCGCACGAATACGCCTCGGGAATCATGGAGGCGATGGCGACCAACGTCCCCATGCGCTTCAACGGCAACGTCATGAACCGCGGCCTGATCAGCGGCCTCCCCGAAGGCTGCTGCGTCGAAGTCGCCTGCCTGACCGACAACCGCGGCGTCCATCCCTGCCGCGTCGGCGCGCTCCCGGCCCAGTGCGCCGCCCTCTGCCGCACCAACGTGAACGTCCAGGAACTCACCGCCAAAGCCATCCTCGAACGGAACAAAGACGCGGCCTACCACGCCATTCTTCTCGACCCCCTCAGCGCCGCCGTCCTGTCGTTCGACAAGGCGCAGGCGATGTTCGAGGAACTGTGGAAGGCGGAAGGGGATCTGCTGCGATACTATGAGTCGTAGCGGTCGCGGGAGGAAACGGTCCATCACGAATCGCCGCGCCTTCCCCTTGAATTCCCGCCCCTTATCGTGGGATGCTCATCAGCGAATGGAGACCATCCACCGGGGGAAGGGCGTCCTGCGATGAGCGTTCGATTCGATCTCCCATCGGAGAAACTGGCGGCATTCTGCCGGAAATGGAAGATCGTGGAGCTCGCGGTCTTCGGGTCGGCGGTGCGCGACGATTTCGGGCCCCAGAGCGACATCGACTTTCTGGCGCGTTTTGCAGACGACGCCGGCTGGAGTCTGTTCGACCACGCTCAGATGGAAATTGATCTGAGCGCTCTGCTGGGCCGCGAGGTGGACCTGGTCAGCCGCCGCGCCATCGAGCGCAGCCGCAACTGGATCCGCCGCCAGTCGATCCTGGAATCCACCGAGGTGGTCTATGCCGCGTGATCAGGCCAGTGTTCTCGACATGGTCAACGCGGCCCGCCTTGCCCTGGAGTTCACGCACGGCATGGAAAAGGAGGCGTTCTGGGCGGACGTGAAAACCCAGTCCGCGGTCATCCATCAGCTGCTGATCCTCGGCGAGGCCGCCCACCGGCTTACCATATCCTATCGAACCCGGCACGCTCGAATCCCGTGGCCTCAAATCATCAGTATGAGAAACCGGATGATCCACGAATACGACGAAGTGGACTTGGAAGAGGTCTGGAAGACTCTTCAGGCTGACCTCCCCTCGCTGCTCAGCAAGTTGGAACGTATGTTGGAATCGGGATGATCCCGGACAAGGAGCCGCGGCGAACGCGTCGATCCCGCCAAGCCACGCCGGAAAGTTGAAGCTGTCCCCAACTTCGCCTAGCGCTCGAAACGGTAAACCAAGGGGGTTGTCAATGAAACGGATTCTCGCGGCTGCGGCATTGGTCGCGATGGATGTCGCGGCGAAAGCGGAATTAACAGTCACTTACTCACCCGCAAAGGGGATCGGTCCGCAGGCAGACGTCATGCGTCGCGACCCCAGCGACATTATCCGAGTCGGTGATCGGCACAACGTCTGGTATTCGAGAGGCCAGGTTGCCCACGGATACGATGCCACGATTTGGTATGCCACTTCGCCGGACGGACGCACATGGGCGGAGAAAGGCGAGGCGCTGCCGCGCGGCGCCGAGGGCAGTTGGGATGCGCAGAGCGTCTTCACCCCGAACATCCTGGTAGCCGAAGGCAAATACTGGCTCTTCTATACCGGAGTGCCAAAACCGTTCACCAACGCGGGCAACAAGGTCATCAAGAGCGCCCTCGGAATTGCCGTGGCCGATTCCCCGGACGGCCCGTGGGCGAGGCTGGAGACGAATCCGATTCTTAGGACCAGCGATGATGCCAACGCATTTGACAGCATGCGGGTCGACGATGCCTGCCTGCTGGTTCGGGAAGGCAAATACTGGCTCTACTACAAAGGCCGGCAGTGGAACAACACGCCGGGGAATACCAAGATGGGAGTGGCCATCGCCGCGAAACCTGGGGGGCCCTATGTCAAGCATGCGGGCAATCCGGTGATTGCCGGCGGCCATGAAGTGTTGGTGTGGCCGTTCGGAAAAGGGGTGGCGGCCATGGTCAGCATTGGGCCGAAGGGAATTGCGAAGACGCTTCAGTATGCCCCCGACGGTCTGGCCTTTTCAAAACTGCAAGATCTCAAAACGGTCCCGCACGCGGCGGGGGCCTATCGCCCCGAAGCCTTCACGGATAGCGGCGCCGGAACGATGCCCGAATGGGGAATCCATATCGGCTCGCAGGAAGGGTCCCTCCCCTTCCTTGAGTTTTTTGATCTCAAATGGGATTCGGTCCTCTCTCCTGAGTAGTCATCCGCAAGGACGCGCATAGGCCCCGAGGAATCCAACCAAGGCACGGCGATAACTCTTGCTGTCTTGCGAGTCCATCTGCTCTCTCCCACATAGTCTAACCCTGCGGTTCACCTCCCGGGAAGGGACGCGCTGCCCCTGTGCGGGCCGCGCGGAACTCCACTTTACGGTGGAATGGATTGTTCTGGGCACCTATGATGAAGGCAAAACTGTACCATCCCACTATGGTTCAAGATGCACTCCCCCGTCGTCTTCGCGGACCGCATGGAAGGAAAATGACTCCACGAAACTCCGCAAGCCACGGAGACGATCACGGGTGTCTTCTAGAATTCCCAGGATCTCTTGCTCTCGCATCAGGTTGTAGCCGTAGCGCTCCTTGAACAACTTCTGCCGAACCACAAATTCATCCTCCGGGGCAACGACTATTCCGATGGCCTCTTCTATTCCATCCTCGACAATGCTCATCTTTTCGCTCAGCCAGTCACGGCCAAGCCACCTGCCCCCTTTCCATGTGGCTTCACTGTCCCGGCTTGTGTTGATATTCGCTTCTTCGTAACACGGCTTTTCGCAGACATGACGCAGGTCTTCTGTCCCACAAAAGACCACGGGAAACCGTCCTTTTAGGTGGGCCAAGTACTTCCGAAGGGTTGGCCCTGTCCCCTTGCAATCGGCTACAGTTATTAGCGTCGGTTTCTCAGCTTGGACGCGTGTTTGAACGATCGCGATGAGAGTCTCTGCCGCTCGCACCTGAGTCTGTGACTTGTCGTTCATGTCAAGACCATAATCGTCCAGGAGCAGGTAGTCGACATTCCATAGGTAGGCCAGTGCTGAGGGAAGTTTGTCATCCCCTTCCAAGGCATACGAATAGAATAATGAATTGAACATGTCGTGGAAAACGCTTGCAACTGAGGCTCCGCACACCGCCCGTTCGTTCAACAGAGCGTATGCGTACCCTGTTTTGCCCGAACCCACAGCCCCAGTGATCAGCAACACCAATGGCGGCTTCTTGCCGTAGGAGGTAGCATGCTCAGCTAAGCGAGTGAAAACGGACTCGTTCGGCGGAGTACGCGGAAATGTCTCGATTGTGACGTCTTTGAAGAGTGTCGGCGTAGAAAAGATCTCAGCCCAACCTCCCCTTGAACTGCAGGATGAATCTGTATCCGTGGTCACGGAGTTGGCTCTAGAAGACCGAGACGGCGAACCATACCAGTACTTCGCAATCAGCACCGGGTGCTTTCGAAGACACCGCACAATTTCGTTGCCGTCCCACAACTTGACCCTGTAAGGGGTATTTGCATCGCGGTCAAGCGCCTCGGCCTTGGTGACCGCGGCACCGGAGAACGAACAGGAAGCAATAAATAGCAGTCCATCCGCATGATGGACGGGAAGTGCCATGTAGGCGTCGGTTAGTTCACGTACCGAGATTGACCTATGGGCGGCATACCATTTGCACTGCACCATGAAGGTCTCGGTGTGGCGAGTAACTGGCGACGTCATAGGGATATCGGCGAGAATGTCCCGCCCCCCGTCAGCCCCTACGCCTATGCCGCGTACATTTTGGCAGCCTTCTGCTACCAAGAGATCCGAGCACAGTTTCTCGAAGGCGGAGGGGCTCCCCAGCTCCGACAGATTAATGTCCTGCATCTCAGCCCTCCAGTGATCTTCCTCAAGATCTAGCGGTCACCGACCGGCGAAAACTCAGCTGGAGCCGGCCCCTGTGCGGCGCTTTGTTCCGCGTGCGTTTTCAAAGACCGACCTGCCTTTTCTGCCTCGTCGGAGAAATTCGTGGCTGAAAAGCCTGAGATAATGGGTCTAAGTCTCGTCATATGAGTGATCTATGGAGGCCGAAGCACCCGCCAGTTTCTGTACAGAAATTCGACGGGGGGCGTTCTCGATCATTGCGAGCTTGGTGAATCTCGCCAAACAGTGTCAACCGGGAACGGGAGCGCTGAAATCTGGGCGGAAGCCGCCGAGAAGGATCTTCTCGACATTCCAGAGACGCTCCCTCATGCCTCAGAAAACTCATGCTCCATACCCACGGATTCTTCCGAGGAACCCCTTTTCTTTGGCGATACTCAACACATTTCCTGTCCGTATGACACGGCGCGGGATTCCTTGCCGGAGCCGTGTTAGCCCCTCTGCATTGAATTGGTATCTGCCTGTCCAACAGCTTGGCACCTGATCCATATCGACATGACACAGTTTCGTTTTAGGTCCAAGGCATCGAACAACTGGACGCGGCACCGCCCTTCAGTCGAATCCTTCTAAAGAATCGCCGACCAACGGGCTCCTAATTCAGCCAGCCGAGGTTATTCATTGCTGATGAGAGTGACTTGTCAAGCGGTTTTCCCGCAACCCCGACGAGCGAGACACACAGCGGCTGATTGCGCTCCGCATTCAAATTCTATTCCCGCAAGGGGCTCCAAGCGCCTGTGAGGGAATTGCTTCGCGCGCCGCATCGCGTTACACTCCCAAGCCGTCGAACTGCGCGGAGGAAGCCGCCCATCAACGAAGCGAACGCACACGCCGACCAACGCCGCCCCAGAACACGCCGGCATTCCGCACTCCGCATTCCGCACTCCGAATTCCGCAATTGACGCCCCGCTTCCGGACCATTCGCAAAATGCAGAAATGAACAAACGAACCCAATTCGCTTCGTCGCAAACCCCAGCCCATCAAGGCTCCATGAAAATCGCCGCCTCCGAAGCGAACCCAATCCACCCCGATCTCCCCGGCCCGCACGGAAGACCCTGATGCGCCGGTCCCCAAGCTTGACGCCTCCGGCAACATAAGGGTACAAGACTCCCGGGGAACAAACGGGCAGAAGGGCGCTCGTGCTGCGTAGGGACTGGCACGGTTGGGAGCGATGAACTGAAAAGGCGGTTGCCAGGAGCGCGGGTGTCCTCACCCGCATCTATAAGGAATCATCTATGAATGGCGCGGGTGAGGACTCCC
>JAPLSS010000191.1 GCA_026398515.1 Candidatus Sumerlaeota bacterium
TTCGGCCCGCGGGCGCTGGGGTCGCGCTCCATTCTCGGCGATCCGCGTTCGCCCCGCATGCAGTCGCAGATGAACCTGAAGATCAAATTCCGCGAGTCGTTCCGACCGTTCGCCCCGAGCGTCCTGCGCGAACACGCGGCCGAGTATTTTGAGTTGGATTACGCCAGCCCGTACATGCTGCTCGTGGCGCCGGTGGTCGAACGCCGCCGCATTCCGCTCACCGCCGAGCAGCAACAACTGTGGGGCATCGACAAGTTGAACGTCCCGCGCTCGGACGTCCCCGCGATCACCCACGTTGACTACTCCGCGCGCATTCAGACCGTCGACCGCGAACGGCACGGCGTCTACTATGATTTGTTGCAGGCCTTCCACCGCCTGACCGGCTGCCCGGTCCTGGTCAACACCTCGTTCAACGTCCGCGGCGAGCCGATCGTCTGCACGCCCGAAGACGCCTACAAGTGCTTCATGTACACCCACATGGACGCCCTGGCCGCCGGCAACTGGCTCTTTCTGAAAGAAAACCAGCCCCCGCTCCCCGGCCGCGAAGAGCACCTGGCGTCGTTTGCGTTGGATTAAGCGGCGCAGGCTTTCCAGTCCGCATTTTACGGGAGGCGCCGTCTTGGCTTTGGAGGCGCGCCGACGCTCGACCTACGCTCGACGAGCTCGCAGTTGACTGTTGGCTTCCAATGCGAGACACTTCCAACCGGATTGGCATTTTTGCCCACGCGGGCCTCAGTCTCTCTGTGGTGAATGAACCATGGCGACTCTTACCGATATCCAGGACGTTCGCGCGATTCTCGACCGCCTCAACGCCGAGCGGCCTTCAGGTCCAGGCGCCAAGGAAGGGCAGACGCAGTACCAGGATCGTGGGGGCGATTTTCTGCGGCGCTTGACGCTTGAGGTTGAGACGCGCCGCGGCAAAGCCCGAGTTCTTGTGTCTGGCCAGATCGGTGTTGGGAAATCCTCGGAGCTATGGCGCTTCGTGCACGAGCAACGTGACAAGCTCCGATCGTATGGAGACTGTATACATTGCGATCTGGAAAAAGAGGAGCATCCGGAACGCTGTGGGGCTACAGGAGTTCTGCTGACTATTCTCCGGGACTGCTGGGGCGCCACACGGACGCTTCGCGATGAAATCGTCCGCAATCCGGCTATGGAGCGTCGATACCTTCGACTCCGGGATGATATTCTGAATGCCCTGATAGACAAGTTGAAGGGGCATCGTTCGGAGAATGGCCAGGAAGTGACCTTTGACTTTTCAGGGATGGACTTCACGATCTACCTCACGGAAAAGAACCAAGCTCTGGCAGTGCTCCTTGGGAAAGCAACCCAGCACGAAGCGGTCTCTAATCCGGAAAAGCGTTTTGTGTTGGCTCCGGATACTCTAGTAATTCTTCTGAACAATCTGTTGCGGCTGATCTCCGATTCTCGCCGTGGCTCTCCACCATTGCTGATCATCGACCATGTTGACAAGATTCGCGACGAACGCGCGGCTAGAGAGGTGCTGGTGGAAATTGCTCCCCAATGGCAGCGGCTTGAGGCTTCAGTTGTCATGACGGCTCCTTTCGAGTTTACCTTGGGAGATATGCGGCATTCGGTGGAGTCGTATTGGGGAAAGCCGCTGATTGTTTATCCGGTCGAAATCCCCCCGCTTGAGGGACGCCGAGTTCCTGAAATCTATAATCGCATCGCTGCAAGTTGCGGATTGGGGAAACTCATTGAGCCGGAAAGCCTTGTGCTATTGGCGCACTATAGCGGCGGGATTCTGCGATCCTTTGTCCAATTCTTGATTGAGTCTGTGAAGCGGGCGCATTTGGCGGGCCACCGGCGAATCGAGCAACAGGATGCGCGGGGCGTGATCCACGAGGCCCAGCGCGCCTACCACGATTATGGCCTGGAACAACTCCATCTGCTGGACGAGATCGCCCACGAAGGAGTCGGCCTCGGTGCCGCGATGACCTTGCTGCGCTCTCCCATCGGTCTGTTGATCATGGAACCGGCAGAGGGCGAACAGAGATTCTGCCCTCACCCTCTGGCGGAGCGGGTCCTGGACCATTACCGCGTCCGGCACGGAAAGGCAGCCTGAATGCTTACCGCGGAACATCTAGCGCAATCCATCACACTGGATCGCAAGGGCGTACACTTGCTTCTCTGGCAAGACAAAGAGGATCTGTATCGCGCCATGATCGTGCTTCTTGCGGCCTTGGGTGAAACTCCAATCCAGCCCATCCTTGTGGCGTCTGCGGACTCGGCGGTTTCAACGCTTCGCGACCTCTTCCAAACCAAGGCTTCGGACTTCGAGCAGGTCGAACATTCGGACGAAGCGCCACGCCCCAACCGTGGGAAACTCATTATTTTATTCCTTCAGCAGGCCATAAGCGAGACTTTCGGACCTTGGCTCAATGGCTGGCGGAGCGAGTTGGCGAAAGCGCCAGGCACGCTGCTTGTGGTGAGGAATGCCGACTTCATCGATTTCCAGCGGTGCGCACCTGATCTCGCATCTTTCATCGGTCCTAAGATATTCGACGCATCGGCGATGCTTTCAATCTGGTCCCGGGAAACCGAGAAACGCCTGCGGTCTTCTCCTCCCAAGCAATATCTTGAAATCCTCAGGGAACTGCCGGGGCGCTTCCCCGACCCTAAGGAAGTACGGAATTGGATACGAGGTCATTCCGCTTTGTGAAATCCACAGGGATTTGACGATGGCCGGGGATCTACAAATCGTGAGAGAGGTGTTCGAGGATTGCCTCCGTTGCGCCGCCGTATTCGAGCGAAAGGAACTTCCAGGCGGTTATTTTGAGGCTGACGAGATCCGAAAAGACGGGAAGCCATGGCTGGTCGTAGCCGCGGGGTTGAGCGTATCGGAAGCTCGAAACGCATTTTCAGATAATGCAAAAAAAGCAGAGAGAGCGACCTCTCCCCTGCGTTTTGGCGCGCGCGGGCGCTTGTCATTCTTGTTTCTTGCCCGTGCCGCCGAAGCCGCGAACTATGAACCACTCCAACTGGTTGTTCCCTTCGATAGGACATCAGGGGTGTCTCATCTCGAATTGCGCGATGCCCATCTTCGTATCTTCGAGTTTCCAAGCAACGAGCATGGCCTGCAAAACCTCCGATGGGAATGGAATGCTTCCGGGGCGGCAGAGCGCTCCATGGAGCCGTTGCTTCGGGAATTGGAGACGCGACTCGGCTTCAACCCCGCCCATCCTCCCTCTCATCTTCATATCAACAGCGGCGACCCGACCGAGGAAGAAAGCGCCCGCAGACCGGCAGACCCCAATGATCTGCATCTGTCAGTGGGCGCCGTCAATCCTCTCTCCCTCATCCTCTCGCTGGCGACTTGGCTCCGACGGATCGAGTGAACGCGGCGAGCCAATCATCCGCGCGCCCGAAGGCGCCTGCAAGTGTCGCAAGCTCACGCACATCCACACCCTCGCCGCCGCCTTGCTCTTCCGCCAGGAGGATCGGGTCCCGCTCTTCGGCCGCGAAAAGCGCCGATGATCTTTGTCATATCTGGATTTGCGATGGCGTGATAAAAGAGCGGCGTGGAGATAGGCGCGTCTGTCCGCGCTTTTCCCGCCAGCGCCTGACGATCCGGTTTGGCGGCCGTTGATCCGCTTGTTCCATGCCTAATCCTGATAAAGGCCATCCCCTCCTGAATCTCCTGCCGGTCGCGGCGGGCGTCGTGTGCCTGGGCGCGCTGTGCCTGTGGCTTTCGCTGGGCGCGTGCACAAAGCTCCCTGAGCGCGTGCCGGTGGCCTACGGGACGCCGCTGGTCGCCACGCCGCAAAAGGCGGTCAACCCGGGGACGCTGATTCCGGGAAGCGGGAAACCTTCGGCGCTGTCCGGGAGCTGGCCGCAGTTCCGCGGCCCTCGGCGCGACAACATCGCCGATCCCTCGGAGAAGATCGCGCATCCGTGGCCGCCGCAGGGGCCGAAGGTCCTCTGGCGCATTCCCGTCGGCGAAGGCCACGCGGGCGCGGCGATCCGCCAGGGGCGCGTCTACGTCGTCGATTACGACCGCGACAAGCAGGAGGACGCGATCCGCTGCCTGTCGTTCGACAACGGCGAGGAGATCTGGCGTTACACGTACTCGGTGGAAGTGAAGCGCAACCACGGCATGTCGCGCACGGTCGCCGCGGTGAACGATCAATACGTGGTGGCGATGGGGCCGAAGTGCCACGTGCATTGCCTCCAGGCCGACACGGGCGAACTGGTATGGAAGAAGGACCTGGTCGCCGAATGCGGGACGAGCGTGCCCGACTGGTACGCCGGCCAGTGCCCGCTGATCGACGGCGAGCGCGCGATTCTCGCTCCCGGCGCGAAGCCGCTGATGATGGCCGTGGACTTGGCGACGGGAAACGTGATCTGGCAAACGAGCGAAGGGGCCGGCCTCCAGATGTCGCACTCCTCGATCATGCCCATCGAATTCGGCGGACAGAAGCAATACGTGTACTGCGCGCGCAAAGCCGCGGTCGGCGTTTCGGCGGAGGACGGGCGCCTCTTGTGGACCAAGCCCGATTGGAAGATCTCCATCGCCACCGTTCCTTCGCCGGTGTGGCTGGGCGACGGCCGCCTGTTTTTCAGCGGGGGCTACAACGTCGGCGCGGCGATGGCGCGCCTGAAGGACGAGGGCGGCGCGCTGACCACGGAGGAACTCTACCGGCTCAAGCCGAAGGTTTTTGGCGCGGACCAGCAAACGCCCATCTATTATGGGGAACACATGTACGGCGTGATCCCGAGCGGCGAGCTGGTCTGCTTCAATCCCGACGGAACGCCGGCGTGGTCGAGCGGCTCGGAGCACCGCTTCGGCT
>JAPLSS010000556.1 GCA_026398515.1 Candidatus Sumerlaeota bacterium
GACCAGAACTTTGCGCGTCTTGGCCAACACCTTTTCCATCGCCTCGGTGTAGAGGCGCAGGCGGGTCAGCGCGGCGGCGTTGCGATATTCCTCATAGATGCTGCGGAAGCGGTCGGCTTCGCCGGTGGCGGTCTTCACAATATCGACCGCGGCGCCCTTCGCGGCTTCGACGATCGTGGTCGCCTCGCCGCGGGCGCGCGGAATCAGGTCGCTGGAGTAACTGTTGGCTTCGTTAATCGAACGCTGGGCGTCGGCCTTGGCGGTGATGACGTCGTTGAACTCCTGGGCGACCTCCGGCGCGGGCCGCACTTTCTGGAGGTTCACGCTGCCGACCAGGACGCCCGCCTTCAGCGCGTCCAGTTGGTCGCGCAACGCCGTGCGCACCCGCTCCTGGAAGCGCACCTTGTTCTCGTAGAACACCTCGTTGACGCCCATGTCGCTGATGGCGCGGGTGGCCGCCGCCTCGGCCAGCGCGGTGATCAGGCGATCCACGTCGAGCGCGCTGAACAGGTATTGCGCCGGCTCCTTGATGTTGTATTGCACGACGAGCTCGAGGCTGACCAGGTTGTTGTCGCCGGTGATGAACTCGTTGCGCCCCGTCGGTCCGGCCGTGCCGGTGACGTTCTCCACCAGCAGCGCGCCGACTCCCACGCGCTTCGTCTCCAGCGCCTTGACCTTGATCAGCCGCGACAGGGGATACGGCGGCCTCCAATGCAGACCCGGCGCCACGGAGTCGCTGACCATGCGGCCCATGAGCAGGTAGACGCCGCGTTCGTTGGGCTTGATGGTATAGACGCCCGTGGCCGCCCAAAGGCCGAGCAGCGCGACGAGGGTTGCTATGCTTGTGCGCCAGTTCATATCCCTATTCCTTCATGAGTTCGGAGTGACGCCTTTAGGCGTTTGATGGGAGCGGCTGAAGAAACGGCTGAAGCCGTCACTCCGAACTCAACCTCAGCGGCTCCCCGCCCCCTCCGGCGCGGGCAGATCCGCGGCGGCCGGCTGCGAGGCCGCGCTCTTCGTCGTCTTGAACGTCAACGCCTCGGCCCCCTGCGCCAGGATGCGGAAGAACCGCGAATCGGTGGAGAAGATCAGGGTCGCCTGATCGGTCAGCACTTTGGCGTAGGCGTCCAGCGCGCGCGTGAATTCATAAAATTCGGGATCGAGATTGTGCGCCGCGGAGTAAATCTGGATCGCCTGGGCCTCGGCTTCGCCCTTGATCTTCTCCGACTCCTCGCGGGCGTCGGCCAGGATCTCCGCCTTCTGGCGGTCGGCGTCGGCGCGAATCTTCGAGGCCTCTTCCTCGCCTGCCGCGCGGTAGGCCTTCGCTTCGCGCTTGCGCTCTTCCTTCATGCGGTCGAAGACGGCCTGGCGGTTCTGCTGGGGAAAGCCGAGCCGCTTCAGGCGCAGGTCCACCAGGTCGATGCCGAACCGCTGCTCCGCATTGTCGCGGCAGGCGTCGGCCAATTCCTTCGACAACTCGTCGAACCGCGAGGCCTCGGCTTGAATCGTCAGCAACGCCTCCAGCGGCATGAGGCCCAATTGCTTGCTCAGTTCCGAGGCGATGAAGTCCTGGAGATTGCGTTCGCAACGCACGGGATCGCCCGCCGCGGCCAGGAAGGTTTGCGGCTCGCGAATGCGCCAGACGATGAACGTGTCGACGACCACGTTCTTCTTGTCCTGCGTCAGGTATTCCGAAGGCGGCGGATCGAAGTTGCGCAGCCGGCGGTCGAAGCGGATCAGCCGCTGCCACGGCCATTTGAAATGCGCGCCGGCCTTGTCGATCACCGCCCCGACCGGGCGGCCGAACTGGGTCACCATGACCGACTCGTATTCCTGCACGGCGAAGATCGACAGCCAGGCCAGCACGCCGACGGCGATCACCGCGATCAAGGTCCAGAAAAAGGATTTCACCGCGACCAACCCTCCTCTTTCAGTGGCGCAGGCTTCCCAGTCTGCGCTCTCAGAGATCCCGCAACGCTTGAAAAACGCGCAGGCTGGAAAGCCTACGCCACCCACCTCAGTTCCCCTTTTGTCCTTTGTCCTTCGTCCTTCGCCCTTATCGCCCCGCCGCCGCCGGCTGTTGCCCTGCGGCCGGCGCGAGCGGCGCGTTTTCCGACGCCTCCGTCGGATACGCCTCCTGCGCCGCCACCGGAACCTCCACCGTCTTCGGCTCGTCGCTCAGCACGAGCCGGTACGCCTTGCCCAGCGCCGAGTCGCGCACGTACAGCGCCTTTCCCGCCAACGCCCCCTCCACCGCCTGGTAATAGCGGCGAATCATGGTCGTCGCCCGCGCGCCCGTGGCCAGCGCCTTCGCCACTTCGGCGAACCGCTCGGCCTGGCCCGAGGCGTCTTTGTCCTTGTCGATGCGATAAATGTCCGCATCCACCTCCATGCGATTGGCCTCGGCGCGGGCCATCGGCAGAGTGCGGTTGCGCTCGCCCTCCGCGTAGTGGATGATCCGGCTCTTCTCCTCCAGGGCGCTGGCCACCTCGCGATACGCGCCGATGACCTCGGGCGCGGGGTGCACGTCCTGGAAGCGGACCCCCGTCAATTCGACGCCGATCCCGTATGGCTCGATGGTCTTGGACAAGCGATCCTGGATCGACCGCTCCAACTCTTCGCGCCGGTTCACCAGGAGCGAATCCATATCTGTGCGCGACACCACCGAACGCAGCATGGCCTCCCCTGCGTCGCGAATCACGGCGTCCGGATTGGCTATCGACAGGGCGTAGGCGGCCGGGTCCTTGACGCGGTATTGCACCGTCATCGTCACGGTCACGATGTTCTCGTCGCCCGTGAACAGGATCGATTCGTCCGGGACCCAGTTATAGAACTTGGATTGGTGCACGCTTTCCCATTCGATCGTCGCCTGAAGCGCATCGCCGCTGGGCCGCGGGATCGTCCCCGCCGGGCCGGCGCGGTAGCCGATCTCGACACGCCGCGCTTCCTCCGGCCGCACGCGCACGACGCGGTCGAACGGCCAGGGCAGCGTCAGGTGCAGTCCCGGCGCGAGGTCGGGCAGTTTGCGCCGGCCGAAGTGCAGGTGCAGGCCCACCTCGCCCGGCTGAATCGCCACCCAGCCCCAGACCACGTACGCGATCAGCCCCAGCGCCAAGCCCCGGCGAATCACGCGGCCGCGCGGCTTGAACTCCGGGTCGCTGAAGAAGCGGCCGAGCCACTCCAGCGCCCCTTCCTTCGCCGCGCCCGCCTTGCCGCCCAGCCATTGGTTCCATCGGCCGAGGAGCGTGTCCTCCCAGCGGCCGGCGAAGAAGAGGCGCAGCGAATTGCAGACGACCAGCAGCGACGAAATCTGGTGCACGACGCTGGCCCACACCGGCGAGACCTTCCCCAACGCCGCCGCCGCGACCGAGGCCGCGTTGAACACGATGGCGAAGGCCACGAAGTTCACCCGGATCGTCCGCATCATCCCGCGGGCGATGGCGATGGCGAGCGGCAACTTCTCCAGGTCGTCGGCGGTGAACACGACCTGCGCCGCGCCGACGGTGATGTCGCTGCCGATCTCGCCCATCGCGATGCCGACGTCGGCCGCCGCCATCGCCGGCGCGTCGTTTACCCCGTCGCCGAGGAACGCCACCGGGCGCTTCGTCGCCGCGCGCAGTTGGCGAATCCGGTCGACCTTGTCGCCGGGCAACAGGCGCGAAGCCCACTCGGCGATGCCGGCGCGCGCGGCCATCGCCCGCGCCGCGCCTTCGCCGTCGCCGGTCAGCAGGACGATCTTGTCCATGCCCGCGTCGAACGATTCGCGCACGGACGCCGAGGCTTCGGAGCGAATCTCGTCGCCCAGGGCCGCCGCGCCGAGCAGTTCGCCCTCTTCCACGATCAGGACGATCGTCGCGCCTTCGGCCTCCAGCCGTTCGAATTGATGACGGTGCGAGTCCTCGATGCCGATGCCGTTCTCTTCCAGCAGCGCCGCATTGCCCGCGAGGAGACGCCGGCCGCCGACCACGGCGCGCACGCCGCGCCCGGGGATGGCCTCGAAGGCCTCGACCTCGCCGACGGCCAGCCCGCGGCGCGCGGCTTCCTCGCACAGGATGCGCCCGATCGGATGCTCCGAGCGCTGTTCGGCGGTCGCCGCCCGGGCGAGGACGTCCGTCTCCGAACGTCCGCCGAACGACAGGACTTGCAGCACCTTCGGCCGGCCGCGCGTCAGAGTGCCCGTCTTGTCAATGGCTAGCGTGGCGGCGCGCCCCAGCAGCTCCAGGTATTGCCCGCCCTTGACCAACACGCCGGACAGCGCCAGGCGCCCGATGCCCGCGGCGACGGCCGTCGGAGTGGCCAGCACCATCGCGCACGGGCAGGCGATGATCATCACCGCCACCGAGCGCACAATGTCGCGCGTGAAGAAAAACGTTCCGCCGGCCAGGACGAGCACGACCGGCACGAAGAACCGGGCGTAGCGGTCGGCCAGTTTCTCGATCGGGGCCTTTTCCTTCTCCGTCGATTCGACGAGGTGGATGATCTTGCCGAGCGAGGATTCCTCTCCGACGGCCACGACCTCGGCCTCCAGCGCGCCCATCAAGTTCATCGTGCCGGCGAAGATCTCGTCGCCTTCCTTCTTGTCCTCGGGCAGCGGCTCGCCGGTCAGGGTGCTTTGATCGACCGCGCTCTGGCCCTTCGTCACCCGCGCGTCGGCCGGGATGCGCTCGCCCGGATTGACGCGGATCGTCTCGCCGACTTTCAGGTCCTTAAGATCGATCAGGATTTCCCGCCCGTTGCGCACGACGCGCGCCCGCGCCGGGAATAACTCGCCCAGGCGCTCGACGGCGCTGCGCGTCTTCTCCACGGCGAGCTCTTCGAGAAACCCGCCGACGCGCATGATGAAGATGACTTCAAAGGCGGCGAAGTAGTACGTGGGGTTGCTCTTGCCCAAATACAGCGCGGCGGCCGCGGCCAGCGCCACCGCCAGGTCGGAGGAAATCTTCAGCCGCAGGAGATAGGTCAGCGCGTCCCAGAAGATGTGGCGGCCGGCGATGAACGTCAGGATGACGGCCAGATCGTAGCCGTAAATCGCCGTCGGCGCCCACGGCCAGCGCCCGCTCAACCCCATCCAATACATGAACAGCAAGGCGGCCAGGACGATCAGTTCGATCGTGGTCCGGCCACTCTCGCTCTTGAAAAACCGCTTCAGCCCGTCCAATCTGGCCCTCGACATCGTTCGGAGTGACGCCTTTAGGCGTTAGGTTCGTAGCGCGACCTTGCCACCAGGTCGTACGGGAACTCCGTTCACGCAAGGCCCACGAACTCAACGCCGATGGGGTCTTACTACACTGCGCGCCATCGCGCGTCTAATGGAATCCTATGAGTAGGCCAATCTTGCCCCTCGGCTCCGCTCGGGAACTGCGTCCGAGGCTGGCTTCGGGGGCCGCGACCGACATCCAGTCCACCCCGGACGCAGTTCCCGAGCCTGTCGAGGGGCAGGGAGGACCTACGCCTAACCCATTCGCCAAAGGACAAAACCGATGAACGTTCAACTGTTTCGCAAGTCGAAAGTATGGAGTCCCGCCTTCAGGCGGAATGCCGCGATTCGAGTCGAGGCAGGCCATCGAGGATTCCGCCTGAATGCGGGACTTCATACCCCCGACTCGCGTTCGATTCCGAGCGCCGCGGCGCGCCAGGGACCGCTGTCGCCGATATCCGTTTGTGCTATCCTGCTGGCAGGGTTCCTTCTGACGGCCCCGCGTCTTGATGCCTCCGCCGCCGACCGGCCGATCTTCTTGATTCAGGTCGTCGATGGGCAGACCAGCCGCGGCGTGCCGCTCGTCGAACTGCGCACGGTGAACGGCATCCGCTTTTTCACCGACAGCAACGGCCTGGCCGCCATCGACGATCCCGACCTGATGGGCCGGAAGGTCTTCTTCTACATCGAAAGCCACGGCTACGAATTCCCCGCCGACGGCTTCGGCTTCCACGGCAAGGCCGTCGAGGCGAGGCCGGGCGGGACGGCGCAGTGGAAGATCAAGCGCCTCAACATCGCCGAGCGCCTCTACCGCGTCACCGGCGAAGGCATTTACCGCGACACCGTGATGGCCGGCCAACGCGCCCCCATCGAACAGCCGGTTCTCAACGGCCTGGTGGCCGGCCAGGACTCCGTGCAAACCATCATTTACCGGGGGAAGCTCTACTGGTTCTGGGGCGATACCTTCCGCCTCGCCTATCCGCTCGGGCACTTCGGGACCTCGGGCGCCGTCTCGGATCTGCCCGGACGCGGCGGACTCGATCCCGGCGTCGGGGTCAACCTCCATTACTTCGTCGACAAGGACGGCTTCAGCCGCCCGATGTGCGCCGTCCCGGGCAAAGGCCCCAAGTGGATCGACGGCCTGATGCTGCTGAAAGACGAAGCGGGCAAGGAGCGCCTTCTCTGCCATTACGCCCGCATGAAAAACTTGGGAACCACTCTCGAACGCGGCCTCGCCGCCTACAACGACAAGACCGACGCCTTTGAACCCCTGGTCGAGTTCCCGGTCGATAGCTCGCTCCATCCCGTCGGCCAGCCGTTTCGCCACACGGTCGATGGAATCGAATACTTCTACTTTCCCACCGCCTATCCGATTCTCCGGGTCCAAGCCGATTGGAAATCCGTCCTGGACTGGAAGTCCTACGAGGCGTTCACCTGCCTGGCGCCCGGCAGCCGCTATGACAAGAAGAACCCGACACTCGACCGCGACGCCGAGGGAAGACTCATCTGGGCCTGGAAGCGCGGCACGGACCCGGTCCGTTACGCCGAGGAGCGGGAACTGATCAAGGCTGGCAAGATGAAGGATGACGAATCCTGGCTCCGCACCTGCGACGTGGAGACGAAGAAGCCGATCACGATCCACAACGGCTCCGTCTGCTGGAATGACTACCGGAAACGTTGGATCATGATCGCCGTGCAGAACTTCGGCGAGACTTCCTTGCTCGGCGAAGTCTGGTACGCGGAAGCCGACTCGCCCGAAGGCCCCTGGCCGTGGGCGCGCAAAATCGTGACGCACGACCGCTATTCCTTCTATAATCCCGTCCAGCATCCCATCTTCGATAAGGATGCAGGGCGCGTGATCTACTTCGAAGGCACTTACGCCACAACCTTTTCGCGCGAGGGCGATGCCACGCCGCGTTACGACTACAATCAGATCATGTGCCGGCTGGATCTGTCGGACCCGCGCTTGAGTTTGCCCGAGGAGTAACAATGCCCACCCCCTTCGACAAGGTCAGCCGCGAAGCCGAGCAATACGGCGCCTGGGACGCGCGGCTGCGGCTGGAAATCCCGTTTTTCACCACCCTGTTGCGCGAGCACGAAGCGCGGCGCGTCTGCGACGCCGGCTGCGGCGAAGGGCGCCACACGGTGGCCCTGGCCCAAATGGGCTTCGCGATGACGGGCGTGGACCCGCGCGCCGAATCCTTTGAACGGGGGCGGCGCCTGGCCCGGGAAGCCTCCGTCGAAGTCGCCTTTCACCAGGGCGAGTTTCGAACGCTCCCGGAGGCGCCCGGCGCGCCGTTCGACGCGATCGTCGCCCTCGGCAATGCGCTGTCGCTGACGCCGGACTGGAATGTCCTTCCCGCCTCGCTCCACGGCATCGCGACGGCGCTCGTTCCGCACGGCCTGTTCCTCTGCCAGGTCCCCAACTACCGCCGGCTGGAAGATCCGGCCACCCGCTGGAACCCGTTGCGCGAAACCGAAGAGAGGCGGGGGGACAGCCCCGTCCTCCTCCTCAAGCATTTCGCGCCGTGGGGGAATCGCTATTTCGCCGCGGAATTCGTCCGCATTTGGAAGGACCCGGACAAGGGCTGGGTTGACGAGGTGAAACGGACGCGCCTGCTGGCGTTGACCCGCGAGCGGTTGGAGACCAGCCTGGCGGTGGAGTTCGAGATCGTCGACCTCTACGGCCACGCCGACGGGCGGCCGTTCGACGACGATGCGCCGGATGTGATCGTTCTCGCGCGGCGCAAGGAGTGAGGCGCGTTCAACGGCGCTCCGCATTTGGCTGTTGACGACGTGGCGGAAACGGATGCATTAGTACGCTTGATTTCACCATCCTGGATGTTCCCGCGAAAAACGAAATCCCCACGGTTTTGCCCCTATGGGCGCCGCTGTATGCCTACGGTTCGTCGCAATTCCAAACTCCGAAAGACTCAAGGAATCGCCTCGCCCTGCCGATACGATGAACAGGACCAGTGTGTTCTGCGCCCAGCGCGCCTGGACCAAAGCCCAGGCCCGCCTTCGGATCGCTTGCCCAACGTCGCGTCGGAGGCATAGGTTCCATGCCGGACCACGCCACCCGTCAGACAACTGGGGGCGTCCGCCGAGGCGGTGGGCGAGGGCTTGGGGACCGGGATCGCTTGTCGCCGGCCTGCGCGGACCCGACCGCCGAGTCCGCCATGCGCACGGAAGTCAGGGGAGGCGCTGCCCATGTGGGGTTTGTTGTCCTTACAGGGCTTGCATAACAGACCCGCTCCCGCGCGGCGAAGCGGCGCGCCGCCCGGCAGGCCGCAGGAAACTGATTCCCCGATTATCATCCAACGCGACCCGATCCGCCTGCCCGGCCGCGCCGCGCGGCGTTGGCTTTGTTCTGGGCGCCCCGGATCGTTCCTTGCCGGGCTGCTCGTGTGTTTCTTCCTGGCCTCCCCGGCCGCTTTCGCCGTCTCCAGCGCCCCGTGGGCGCGCACGCAGTTCTCGCGCCGCATCGCCCTGACGCTGCCGGCCATTCCGGTGGCGCGCGTGAACGCGCCGGTGTTCATCAACCTCGACGCCTACGCCGAACCGATTTCCGGCACGCAATATGAACTGGTGGAGCAGAACGGCGCGACCGCGACGACCGTGCCGGCGATCGCCTACGCCCAGCCGGACGGCGTCTGCCGCACATTGTATTGGAAAGCCGCCGGGACCACGGCGGCCAACGCGACGCGCACGTTCTACCTGTATTTCAACCCCGGGACCGACGTTCCCGCCTGGCAATTCCGCAACGGCATGTCGGGAACCTACGAGGAAGGCCCGGACGAAACGCATTCCGGCATTGTGCACCGCCCTTACAAGCTGACCGCCAGCCGCCTGACGCTGCAGCGGTGCTCCAACGCGCCGACAGACGGATCGGCTCCCCATATGTTGAGGGGGCGCAACAGCGAGACCACCGAGTGGACGGTCTTTCATGAACTGACGGCGCCGGTGGTCTCGCCGCAGTCCAGTTTCCTCAACACTTGGGGGTTGGCCGACTCTACGGAGGAGCTCTGGGAGGCGATGTTGCCCGTCGAGTCTCCCGCCACCGACCGCAACGGTCCGCAAGTGGCCATGTCGTTCTGCCTGGACTCGTCGACTCCCATCGCGCATCGCACCCGCGTGACCCATCGGCTGTTCGACGGCCAGGTGGCGAGCGAACTGGTGATTTCTCACGCCCCGTTGGGCGCCGATCCCGTGCAGGTGACTTTCGGAACGAGGTACCTGTACTGGAAAAACTCGGCGGGGCTGGACCGCATGACCACCGACGCCGGCGGCGATGCGGCATTGCCGGCGACGGGCAGCTATGTCGATACCAACCGGTGGGCCATTGTCTATCGGGCGTCCAGCGGGGACGCCATCGGCATGCTCAGCCCGCGCCAGGCGCAAATCCGCGTGACGCCCAAAACCGATTACGGCCAGATCAATGACCGCTGGGCCTACTCGTACGACGGCAACGTCCTGCGGCTGATCGAGGCGGTAGGCAAACGCAACGAAATCCTGCCGATTTTTCAGTCGCTGGCCGCCGGAGTCAACGCCGACGCCATTGAGACCCCCGGCTTCGACGTGACGGCGCCGACGGAAGAGCAGTATTTCCTGCCCGGCGATACGCTGAACGTGCGCATCGTCGGATCGGCGGTGGACGGAGTCACGGCGCAGTTGATCCGCCCGGACGGATCGGCCTCCGACATCGCGCTCGTCGACAGCGGCCCCGGCGAGGTGATCATGAACCCGCCGATGGCCATCGGCGCCGGCACGCCGCCGGGCGTCTGGACAATCAAGGCCGCCAGCCCGCAGCAGAGCCTCACCCGCACGTTCACGGTTCTGAATCTCGTGCCCGGCGCCGACGTGTGGGCGTATCCCCTGAAGACCTACCGGCGAGAAGTCGTCCTGCCCGCCGATCCCGCCCAGGCGCGCACGGACGCGCCGGTTTTCGTCGATCTGAGCGGAGTAGAGAATATCGACCTGGCCTCGGTCCGCGTCGACGAGGCTGCGCCCGGCGCGCGCCCCACGCCGCGCTCCGCCGCGGCCTACGCCGAGCCGTCCGGCGAGTTCCCGCGCGCCTACTGGGTCGCCGCCGGCCGGACGGACGCGACGGTCGAGCGGCGTTTTCTCCTGTATTACAGCAAGGCCGCCGGCGCCACGCCCTACGCCAGCGATTGGGATCGCGCGGGAGCGTCCTTCGGCTCGAAGGAGGTCCGCGTCGAAGGGGTCTCGGGCAAGGAGGATTTCTACGTCATTCTCCAGGGCGACCAACTGAAACTGCAACGCAGCGCGAAAAACATGACGGGCGTCCCCGGCGACCTGGACCACGCGGGATTTCGCGAAGAGAACCCCGCCGGCTCGGACTGCAACACGCTGACCCACCTGGCCAGCGGCTTCAGCCCCTTCGACGGCCTTCGGCTGCGTTACGCGCTGTGGGGCGCGGACGCGGACGTGGCGTTCACGACGACCACCGACATTCAGCCGCGACCCTTTCAGTCGCTGGAGTTCGACCGCAACGGCCCCACAGCCGCCTTCACGGCGACCTATCACATCGACGAATACAAGCCCCACACGGCGACCACCACGTATCGGGTCTTCCAGGCCATCCCTCTTCTGGAATTCGCGGTCGACGTCCAGACCGACGACGGGGCGCCGGTGGAGATGGCCGCGGACTACTACGCCGCTCGCGAGTTCTACTGGAACTCCGCGTTCACCCCGACGCGCATGATCAGCGACGTGCTGGGCGACCAGCCCGTCAATGGCGACTCGCTCGTCCGCAACTGGATCATCCTCTACGACGCCGACCAGAACGCCTTCGGGTTGTTCTCGTTCCGCCCGGCGCGGCTGAGAGTCAACACGGGCAAGCAGGACCTGCAGGATCTCTACAATACCTCCTTTCGCGCGGGAGAATCGCAACTCTACTGCGCCCTCGGCCCGCTGGCGAACGTGCAAACGCTGTTCGCCGCCCTGGACCGCCCGTGCCGCCTGGGGCCCGAGCAACTGCCCGCGTTCGACATCTTGTCGCCGCTTCCGGGCGCGCACTTCATCCCGGGCGAGGACATCCGGATCGACGTCGCCGGCCCGTCCCTCGGCGCCGACGCCAGTCTGAGGGTCTATTTCCCCGACGGCTCGTGGCGAACCCACGCGCCGACCACGATCTCCGGCCCCCATGCCACCTTCGATCTGGGACCGGTGGCGGAATCGGCCCAATTCGGCGCGTGGACCCTACGGGTCACGTCGAACGGCGTCCGACGCTCCCGCGGCATCGACGTGCTCAAGCCTCAGCACCCCTGCGTTCTCTTCACCCCCGACGAGTTGGCGGCGATGAGGTCGCGCTGGTCCGCGGACCCGCGCTAAGCCGACATGCGGGACTTCTTGTTCCAACAGTGTGAAATCGCCTACGCCGGCGCGCCGGCGCCCGCCAGCCCCGGGGGAGACGTGTGTCAGTTCGGCTGGAACGCGCGCTCCTACGCGGCCGCCACGCTGATGGACCCCGGCAATCCCGCCAGCCCCGCCTACACGCAGCGCCTGTGGCAGGACTTCGATGCGATCCTGAACTGGACGAACTGGAATCCCGCGCGCAACAACTGCGATTATTTCCCTGCCGCCAGCTATGCCGTCGGCGAGATCCTCCCGGCGCTGGTCCTGGCCTACGATTGGCACGGCGACGAGTTGGACGCCGCCGCCAAGCGCCGATACGCCGAGAGGCTCGCGGATTGCGCCGACGCGCTGATGGAGCTGGGATACGTTGATCCGTTTCCGCCCCTTCCTCGCAACGTCAATACGATTCATAACAATAAAACAATAAGCCGCCAGGCGGCGCTGGCCGGCCTGGACCGCCTGTTGGCGGCGGAGATCCCGGAAAGCCGCCGAGCGCCGTGGCGCGCGCGGGCCGACCAGGACTACGACCTCTTGCGTCAGGCGCTGCCGGCGGACGGGTCGAACCATGAGGGGGCCTCCTATAGCGCGCATTCCAACGAATCGCTGTTCTTCTGGACGGAAACACGCCGGCTGAACGGCGACGTCAACGTCTATGACAGCAGTCCCTGGTTCGCCGCCGCCCCCTGGTTTGAGCTGTACTCGATGCTGCCGGGGCGGATCGGGAACGCCGGAGGGGTCTTGCCCTTCGGCAACGCCGCCGAGGCCCCGTTCGGCTCTCACCGGATGACGATGGGCTTGCTGGGCGCCCGGCGCCGCGATCCAATCGCCCAGTGGATCGCCGAATTCTCGGATTTCACGCACATCGACGAAGAGGAGCCGATGTGGAAGACATTCGAGACGATGCCGGCCGATCCGTCCGCCCTGCCGAATTGGCGTCTGTTCCCCGACAGCGGCACGTTCGTCTACCGCTCCGATTGGACGCCCCAGGCCATGTATTTCGCGGAAAAGTGCGGCCCGATGTGGGGCGGCCACGAGCATCCCGACAGCGGGGCCTTCGTCGTCTATCGCAACGGCTTTCCGTATATCGCCGCGCCGCACTATTTGCTCGGCCAGCGAGTCGAGGACGAGAACATCCTGCTGGCCAACGGCCAAGGCCTCCAGGGCATACCGGCCAGCGCCGGCGGCTATAGCGACTACGTGCCGGAGGAGTCCTGGGGCCGCATCGTGCAGGCGTTGGGCAGCCCCGGCTACTTTAACGTCCTGGCCGATCCCTGCAAAGCGTACCAGCCGGCGGCCCAGTTGTCCGTCTATACGCGCGAGTTCGTCGGGGCCCCCGATGTGATCGTCTTGCGCGACCAGTTCGCGCTTCCAGCCCCCTCGACGGTCGATCTCCTCTTCCACGGCTACAAGACCGATCCGGAGACGATCGCCGGCGTGCGTTACGATCCGAACCAATATCCCCTGGACCCCGTGTTCAAACTGAGTTCGGGGATCTACCGGCTCTATCCGAACGAGACGGCCTGCCCCACGGAGTCGATGGCGATCCTGGACGCCTCGCGCTCCACATGGTCGGCCCGCATCGATCCTTCCATTGTCGTGCCGGACCTGATCCCCGGCTATGTGCCGCCGGGCCAGGGTCGCCTCAGCAATGCCGCGATGAACGCCTATACGCGCGGCCAAATGCTGCGCCGAACGCTGACCAACGCGCAGAACGACAGTTCGGTCCTGCTCTTCCATTTCCGCGGCGACACGTTCCGCGCGCGCAAATGGGGCGATGGAAAGACGCACGATGGGGTGGTGTTCACCGAGCCGACGCTGGGAGACCGCCTCAAGGTCGTCTGGCCCACGGGGGGCGCGCTGGACGCCTCGGAAGGGTTGACCGTTCGCGGCGCCATGGCTATGCAGAATCTGGAATCCGGCCTTTACGGCGGGCGCGACCTGACGTATCTGAAAAGCGACGCCCTGAGCGGCGCGGAAGTGGCGAAGACCAGCGCGCCTCTCACCTTCGTCACCAATTTCGCCGCCGGCGGCGATTCCGTCTGGTACCTGTCCGAGGCGGCGCTGACGGCGACCTTCTATCATCCGGCGGCCACGCGAAGCGCCCGATCGGATGGCGGCGCCGGCGGACCGATCCTCTTCTCGGTCAATGGTCAGTATGTCACCCTGACTCTGCCGGCCGCGCCATGGGGGGCGTGTGTGCGGACCGCCGCGACCTCGGCGGCGACGCACTGGCAGGCCTACCAATAGTCGCCGATTGCGGCTGACTCTGGCGGAAATGGTCTGCACTGGCGCGCCCCCGGATTTCCCACGATAGATGCATCCAAGAGAGCCTTTCGCCTGTCCAAACCTCCGTGACACCGGGGAAATAACGGCGCTAAATGTGGCGTGGACAGTCGTGTTGAAGAGCGAAGGAGCCAGCGCATGTCGGACGTTTCCCCGACCCCATCTCGTGTTCTCGCCGGAACCGGCCGGAGGGTCTGGCGGTGGGTGGCGTGGCTGTGCCTGGCGCCGGCGATCCTGGGTTCCGCGCTGCTGACGCCGCGCGTGGGGGACCAGCGAATCGACGTGGGGCTGGATGTGGCCACGCCGCCGGCCAGCCCGCCGATCCTGCGCTGGGACGAGGCGCCGGGGCAGGACGACGTTCCCATGCAGCGCATCGCCGAGGCGTTCTCGCCGCGCACGGGCTACTTCAAAATCACCGCCACCGGCCAAAGCAACCCCAATGCGTCGCGGGCGCAGGTCTGGGTGAAGGACAATTTCGCCAGCCAGGGAGAGACGACGCAGGCCCCGCCGAATTCCTGGCTGGAGCGCACGGGCTTCTTCGCTCACTATGGAACCGACCCGTCCACGCTGTCCTGGGAAGGCCCCAACCCGCCTGAGTCGCTCGTCTTCCCGCGGTCCGCCACGTCGGGAATCGCCACCGTGACGACGCTCACGGGCGAGCAGAGATTGGATCTGTACTCGCCTCAGGAGCGGGACCTCAATGTTCCGTTGCCCGCCAAAACCATGATCCGCTGGCACGCCAGCGTTCCACGGCGGGCGCTGGGAGCGATGCGCATCGTGTTTCCCGAGGGGCCGCCGCCGGAGGTTCAGCGTCTGTGCCTGGCCACGTGGATTCCCACGACCTACTTCGCCGGGAACGCGTTTCCTCGTTCCGCGTGGGGCCGGATTACCGAGAACTGGGTTCCCCGTCGCGACGGAGACTCCATCCGCGTTCCCCGCGTTTCCGCGATCGAACGGGGCGGGTTGACCACGTTCGCGGCGCTGGCGTTGGGGTTGTGGGGATTGGCGGCGGCGGCCGCCGCCGCCGTCGGGCTGGGTTTGTGGCTCGCGTGGCGGGTCCTTCACGATCGCGCCTCGGAGCGTTCGCTCGCGTCGGCGCAGCCGCGGCTGTTCGCGGCTTTCTTCCTGGCCTTCGCGCTGGCGTGGTCGGCGTGGCTGGCCGCGTTCTACCCGGCGGCGATGTCCCAGGATTCCATTGTGCAGTGGGAGCAGGCGCACAAGCGGGAACTCAGTGACGCGTACGCGTTGACGCTGCTCCTGCGGATGGGAGTTCACTGGGCGCCGGTGGCCTTGGCATTCCTGGCCGCCTTGCTGTCGGTGCGGAACGGATCGACGGCGATCACCCTATGGAAGGACGTGCCCTATTCGGTTTCGATTCTGCTTCTGACGGCCCTGCTTGCCCGCTTCCGGTTCGAGGCGACCCCGAAATGGCGCTGGACCCTGGCGATCGCCCTGGGCGTCCTCCTGGGCCTGACGGCGCTCTTCCGCCATAACGGCCTCGTCGTCCTGGCGGGGCTCCTTCCCCTCCTGTTCCTGTTCTTCGGCCGGTGGTGGAGATTCGTGCTAATTTCCGCTCTCGTGGCGCTTCTGATGTGCGGCGCGGCGCGCTGGATTCTCTTCCCCCTGTATGGAGTGGCGCATTTCGGCAACTGGACCGCGTTGACCTGCATCGACTACATCTCGCCCTTGGTCGACCAGGACGTCCCGTTCTCGCAGGCCGAGTACGAGTTTCTAAGCCAGGCGCGCTCGTTCGAGGACCGCTGGGACTACAATCCGGTTCTGGCGACTCGTCTCATCGAACCGCCGGCCCTCCATCCGGAGTTCGTGGACCAGCACGCCGGGGAGCTGGCGCGGCTCTGCGCTTCGCTGCTGGAGCGCTATCCGCTTCTGATGGCCCGGGCGCGGCTGCGGCGCCTGGCGTTTCTCTACATGCCCCCACAACTGGAAGAGGAGACCATCCCCTGCGCTTGGTTGAAAATCAAGAACAACCGAATCCATTTGTTCATGACGTCCCGTCTGCCGGAGCTTCAGGACTGGTTGAAGAACCTGACGATCGACACCATGCGAAGGCCCTATAACTGGCTGTTCTGGCGTCCGGCGCTGCATTTGTGGCTGGTCCTGATCGCCCTGATCGTTCTCGCGCGCCGGACGAAAGAATACCGTCTGCTGATCGCCTATGCGCCGGTTCTGCTCAATACGATCAGCCTGATCCCGACGTGCTTTTCCCAGGACGCGCGCTACCAGTACCCGCTGACGCTGGCCGCGGGGTTCCTTATCTGCCTGGCCTTCCTGCCGAAAGCCGGGCAGGCTCCGGCGCTGGGAGACAGGTCTGGCCGGTTGGACGGAATGGACGGGATGGACAGGATGGACGGAATGGACGAAGTGGACAGGGCGAACGGCGAGGGGCGGCACGCCAAGCCTCTGTGATCGCGCGGCATTTGCTCAAGCGGCGATCGACAATCCGCAATCGGCGGTTCTTGTGGCGGCTTCGGACTCGCTCAGACTGTAGGCCCACGGCATCCAGTACCACAGGCCATGCATGTCTTTGAGCATGTAGAAGATCATCCCAAAGACCAGAAACGCGAACTCCAGGCCGATCCACGCGGCGGCGCGGCGGCGCCCCAACCCGCGGGAGCGCAGGAACCAACGCGCGAGCAGGAGCCAGCGCGCCCCGCAGAACGCCGCCAGGGCCGCCAGCGCCGGCAGCCCGCTTTCGACCGCCGTCTCCAGCCACAGGTTGTGCATGTGGTTGATGACGTGGCCGGAGGCGAGGATGGCCCGGTTCTCGGGCGTTTTCACGCTCTGCACGTAGGTGTCGTATTGGTAGCGCGTCATCTTCTCGCCGTAGCCCATGCCGGTGAGGGGGAACTCGCCGATCTTTCCCCAGCCCCAACGCCAGGCCAGGTAGCGCTGCTGCATCGTTGTCATGTAATTGGAATGGAAGGTGTACGTGTCCCGCCGGAACACGCTCAACACGTAGTTTCGCTGTTCCCGCGGCAGAAAGACGATCAGCGCCGCGAAGCCGATGAGCGCGACAATCAGCATGCGGCGCGACGCCAGCACGCACCACAGGCCGATGCCCAGGACAACGCCGAGAATCGCGCCGCGCGTATACGTGAACAAGGTCGCCAGGAACGCCGGAAACGCGAACAGGAAGCCCCAGCGCTCGAGGACGCCCTTCTTGTTGTCGCGGACGTGCGCCAGAAGAATGAGCAGAGTCACCGCCATTCCCAGGAACCCCGTGCGGTTGAAATCGCGCATGGGAAACACGAGGCGCCGGGGCGGGAGGATCCCTTCCGATTCGTGGTCCGAGGCCATGACCAGCGTCAGCCCGGCCAGCTGGTCCCGAAGCGCCGACCCCGCGAAGTGGTCGACGATGCCGATCAGCGCGGCCACGGCCATCACCGCCGCCGCAAACCGCAGCACGACACGGCCGCTGTGCGTGCGCAGCCAGGGCGAGGCCTGCGCCGCCCGCAGCCACGCGAACACGAGCGCCAGATACACCGCGCGCTCCTTGATGAAGTCAGGCAGGGCCTTGGCCGGACTGAAGGAAGAGACCGCGCTGGCGAAACAGAACGCCCCATACACGGACAGCGCGACGACCGCCGCGCGGAACGTCCGACTGTAACGCCGGGAGTCCAGCCAGATCGGCGAAGCCAGCCACAGCGCCGCCAGCCACACGTACGGCGCCATCGAGCCCAGCGCCGTCAGGTTGAGGAGAAACCCGTAGGTGTAGTGCGCCGTCGAATTGATGGCGAGGGCCGTCCAGCCGAGGGTGGCGACCGCCGCCGCGCCCGTGGCCCACAGGCGCCGCCGCAACGGCCCCTCCCGATCGGCCAGCAGGACGACGGCCAGAAACAGGAAGCAGTAGTTCATGTGCCCCGCCTGCAGGTCGGCGGGCCAGTTGAAGATCTTCTGGTCAAAGCACCCGGCGACGGCCACGCCGCAGAACCCGATCAGCAGCAGCGCCGCCGTGTCGGGAACGCGAAACACGGAGGAGAGCGGAGAGGAGGCTTCCGAGTCGGGCAGGGAGCTTGGGGGTTCGCTCATCGTCCGAGCGCCTTCCTGTGAGTTGGGGACACGTTCGATAAAGGGCGCCCCGCGGATTCGGCGAAAGCATGTAAGAGGGAGTGGGAAAAGGTCAATTCCGTTTCGACCCGTTGGCGAGCGCTCTTAGGAAACGCGATGCCGCAAAGACGCTGAGACGCAAAGGCGCCCTCTCATGGCGTATGGGCGCTCGATGAACGCCCCAGAACACTCCTATACAGGTCGATAGTCCGCGCCGCCGTGTCCGCCCAACGCCGCCGTTGCGCCGCCTCGCGTCCGGCTTGGCCGAGCCGCTCGCGCAGCGCGGGATCGTCCAACAAGCGCCGCAACGCGTTCGTCAGCGCGGCGGCGTTGCCCGGCTCAAACAGAAGGCCGGTCTCGCCATCGACCACCATCTCCCGGTGGGCCGGGATGTCGGTACAGACCACGGGAACGCCTTCCACCTGAAACTCCAGGATGTTGAGGCCCAGCCCTTCGAGGCTGGAGGCGCTGACGCCGACGCCGACGCGCTTGAGGAGATGCTGCGGGAAGGGCGCGTGGAAGAGGAACTCGCCCTCCTCGGGCGCGAACAGGCGATTGAACCGGCTGCGCAGCGCCGCTTCGTCGGCGTTCTCGCCATAGCTGACGAGCAACACGAAGATTCGCCGCCCTTCGTCCAGCAAGGCGCGGCCAGCGGAGAGAAAGTCCTCGATGCGCTTCAACGGAATGATGCGCGCCAACTTACAGACAATCATCCGGCCCGCCGCCGCCTCAGCCAATTCCGCGCCCAGCCGCTCGTCGGCGGGCCACGTCGGAACGTCATCCGTTCCATCCTGGATGATCGCAATGGGGCGCCGGGTCCCGCCAATCCATTCGCGGGCATAGGTCGCGATGGTCGGCGAACAGGCGACGAGCGGGATGCGCCGCAGCGCGCGGCGTTCCACCGCGGTCAGGAGCCGGCTGACCCCGGCGCGCCGACTCTGATACAGGCTGTGCAGGTGCGCCACGACGGCAACGCCGCCCGCCAGTCCCGCGCTGATGACAACGGACGGCGCGAACTGCGGCTCGTGCACATGGATCACGTCCGGACGCAAACGACGAATCTCGCGCGCCAGGACGAACAGATCGCGAAAGAGCGCCCACAGGTGTTGCGTGGGCAGAGACCGAAGCCGTAGCCGGCGCACCTCCACGTCGGGGCGCGTTTCGAAAACCGGCGGGATGCTCTGTTTCCGGCCAAAGGCCAGCAGCGTCGTCTTCGCTTGGGAGGCGGACATGGCCAGCACGGTCTGCACGGCGACCTTGGCCACGCCCCCGTGCGCCAGCGGCGAGGTCATTCGCAACACGCGCAGGGGACGGGAAAGCCGGGGCGCCCTGCGCCTTCGCGAGAACAGGTCGTTGAATGGCGCGAACCCGAGGAACAACGCGCAGAATAGAATGTCATAAAGGACGCGAAACAACGGCCAGGAATTGTAGAAGGCGCCCTTCTCTTTCGGCGCAACTTCCTGCCCGTCGCCGGCGAAGAACGGCGCCGCCGCCGCGGGCTCTTGCTCCGTCGCCCGGCCCTTTTCTCCGCGCAGCGCGCGAAAGGGGCTCGTGCGCGGCGCCGGCTTCCTCGGCGGCGCAAGCGCCGCCGGCTTCCTGGCCCTTCTCTTGGGTCCTTCAGTCGTCACGGCGGTCACTTCCGTACGGCGCTCCCAGGAACTGCTCGTCATGTGTCATTCGGCGCCTTCAACCGCGCAAGGATGTCGCGCGCGCGGGCGCGCCACGTGTGGTTCTGGACATACTCGTACGCCTTCTCGGCGAGGCGCTCGCCCAACGCCGCGTCGCGATACACCCGAAGGATCATGTCGGCCAGCGATTGCGGGTCGCCCTCGCGATGCAGGAGCGCGTTCTCCCCGTGCGTGAGGACGTTGGGAATGTCGCCCCACGAGGCCACGACCATGGGGACCTTCGCGGCCATGTATTCATACAATTTCATCGGACAACCGTATTGGTTGAACGGGCCGTGGTATGGCGCCACGCCCACGTCGAACCGGCGAAGGAGGCCCGGCACTTCCGCGTGATCAACCGTATCGGTGAACTCCACGCAATCGCCGAGGCCCATCTCCGCCGCCCGGCGCCGCACCTCCGGCAATCCGTCGCCGCCTCCGACCAGGAGCGCGCGCAGGCGCGGAATCTCCGCGCGCAGGCGCCGCGCCGCCTCCAACAGAACGTCCATCCCGTGGTAAATCTTGTAACTGTGCACGCAGCCAATGACGAACTCGCGGTCCGGCCCCGGTCGGCGCAACTCGCGCGGTCGGAACAGGTCCAGATCGACCGCGTTCGGCGTGACGATGACCTTACGCGGCTCGTCGCACAAGCGCAGCGTCTGCTCTTTCAACTCCTCGGTGACCGGCAGGACGATCTTCGACGCGGCAAACGCGTCGCGTTCGATCTTCTCCGTCAGGCGCGCAAAGCCGATCTCGCCGCGCAGGCCCTTCTCCACGGTCAGGACGGCGTTGACCTCCAAGGCCATCGGCGTTCTCCACGCGCGTTGCAGCCGCGCATAGCCGTACGCCATGTAGGCATGCCGCGCGTAGACCGCGTCCGGCGCGCGCCCGCCGACTTCGCACCGCACGCCGCGCCAGAAATCGCGCTGCCAGAGCAACGCGCCCAGGGCCGTCAGGCGATTGGGCGCCGACGGCCTCGCCCCCGCGCCGCCGCGCCGCCACAGGAGCCTGGCCAACGCCCCCTGGCTCAACGCCGTCTCGTGGAACCACCGCGTCAGGCGCGACATGGGGACCTGCTGGACGCGGAATCCCCGCAGTCGCGCCCGGCCTCGGCGCATCACGTAGACGTCGACTTCGCACCCTTCCTGCTCGAAGGCCTTGATCAACGAGCGCGCGTGGATGGACGCGCCTTTCTGCGAATCATAGAACGGCACCCCCGGATCGGCGAGCAGGTACGCGATGCGGTAGGGCTTCGGCGAAGCGTAGGTGAGGGGGGCGGACGGCATCATGGAGGGCTGCTCACTACGGGGACAGGGAGAATGTGTGGACGGCATGGACGAGGTGGACGGGGTGGACGGGTTGGACCTGTTTTCCACGAAGGTACGGAGGACCTGGTGAAAAACCAACGTGGATTCACCCGACGTTCTCCGCGTCTCCTCTCTCCGTGTCCCCGTGTCTCCGTGGGCTCATCCTTCCATCGACAAGATCCTACGATAGAACTCCAGCATCTGCCGCGCCACGGCCAGCCAGCGGAAGGACTCGACCGACTCGCGCGCCCGCTCGCCCAACCGCCGCCTCAGCGCCTCATCGTTCAACAGTCGATGCAGTCCGCGGACCAGCGAATGGAAATCCCCCGCTTCAAACAGCAGGCCGTTCGCGTCCGGCGCGATGATCTGGCGGTGAATGCCGTAGTCGCTGCACACCGCCGGCAGCCCTGCGGCGAGGCACTCGGCCAGTCCAATGGGCATCTCCGTGACGCGCCCGGGGGAGACGACCGCGGCGGCGTGCGGAATCAGCGGCTCGGGCCGCGTCAACACATCGAAGAACTCGCCCTCGGACGGCCGAAACGTCTGGCGGAAATAGGCGCTCAAGGCTTCGCCGCCTTTCGCGTCGTCAGGCGCCGCGAACAGCGCGACAAACAGGTCCTCGCCCAGATCGATCAGCGAGCGGCAGGCGGCCAGGTAATCCGGCATGCGCCGGACCGAGGCGGCCAGGGGCTCCAGCAGAAGGGCGATCTTCTTGCCGGCGGCGCGGCGCTCGATCCAGGCGTCCCACCGCGGCTCGCCGGCCCACAAGGGCGCATCGTCCGCGCCATCGGCGATTTGTTCCAGAGACTTCAGGGGGAACAGCTCGTCGAGCGCGAAGAACCGCCGCGCTTCCTCCTCCTCGCGTTGGGTTCGAACCACGAGCGGAATGGCGGCGAGGATCTGTCGTTCCAACCGCTTGTGCACCCGCTCCAGCGTGGAGAAGCGGCGCACGCAGTCCAGGTCGAAGCGGGCGACCAGCGGAGCGCCGGCCGCCGCCGCGGCGATGCGAACCGCCGGCGCGAACCGCAGGCCGTGCAGATGGACGATGTCAACCTTCTCTTCGTAGAAAATGGCCTTCAATCGTTCGATGCTCTTGAAGATTTCCCAATTGAGAGCCGCGGCGTCGAACTCGCCCGGCGCCTGG